>CAJXFN010000017.1 GCA_913052655.1 uncultured Flavobacteriales bacterium
GGATTGTATTCAGAAGTATTTGATTCAACAGAGGAAATGGATAAGGAAATTAATAGCCTAGCAACAATTCTATCGAATTCTAACCCAGAGGCAATGAAAGAATTAAAGAAAGTGATGTGGAAAGGAACAGAACATTGGGATCAACTATTAAAAGAAAGAGCTATTAGCAGTGGTGCCTTAGTTCTATCTGACTTTACAAGAAATGCAATAAATAAATTTAAAACCAAACAATGAAAAAGATAAATCTTATTCCTTTACTATTATTATCAATATTTTCTTTCTCCAAGCTATTTTCTCAAGAACACAAAGTAGTATTTAGCAAGAAGATATTTATAGCAGAAGACCTTTCAGGGACTATTAAACTTTACGACAATGGAGTACCTACCTTCACACCATTTGATAAAGTTGTTATAACTGAGTATTTTGATAGTATTAAATCTAAATACATGTTAGATACTATGAAGATATTTAATGAATGTTGGAGTACTTCTAAGTTATATCCATATAAAGGAATAGACTTATCTACAATGAAGGATTCTATATACTTATCATTAGATTCAAATGATTTCTATTGTTCCCCTTCTGATTATTGTTATTCCCCTTTTGGTCCTAGAAGAGGAAGACAACATAAAGGCATAGATACTGATTTAGACATTGGGGATACATTAAGAACAATGTTTTCAGGTAAAGTTAGGTATACAAATTATGTTAAAGGATTTGGAAATCTTGTTATTATTCGACATTTAAACGGTCTTGAAACCTACTACGCTCATCTAGATAAAATTCTTGTTGTGCCAAATCAATCATTATCTGCAGGAGAAGTTATAGGATTAGGAGGTGAAACAGGAAATGCATTAGGCCCCCACTTACATTTTGAAGTAAGATATAAAGACAACGCATTTAACCCAGAAAAAATTATAGATGTAAAAAATCAGAAACTTAAATTAACAGAATTAATCTTAACAAGTAAGGATTTTGAATGGAAAAAACAATGGAGAGAGAGGAAGTATCACAAAGTAAAATCTGGAGACACTTTAAGTCATATATCTAAAAAATATAACACATCAACTAAAACAATTCTTAAATTAAATAAGAACCTAAGTATAAATTCTATTCTTCAAATTGGTCAAAAAATTAGAGTTAGATAATCTATAATTCTGAAGAGGCCCTGAATATCCAGGCGTTCTTTTCTATTTTTTTCTTTACATTGAGAAGTTCTATTTTCGAATCTTCCTCTGAAAATGGGCCTAAAACTACCAAGTTTATTTTTTTATTATTATCAAATAAAACATGAAAAGAATATCCGTCTTTATTAATTTTTCTTGAATAAGAATGTGCTTTGTTAGAATTTCTAAATGAACCAATTACTACATACGAATCTTGCGGATGTTGATTTTTAATATCAACTTGATCTTTGTTCTCCTCAACTATATTCTTTTTTTCTTTCTCTATTTCTTTTATATTTTCAATTCTATTTAAATTCTCTATTAACATTTGATTTTGTTCATTTGCATCTCTCCAATGGTATCCCAATGAAAATGGAAGTTTTACACTTCCCTTCTTGTATAATAATTCAAGATCTTTCTGATATAAAATATCATTTTTGTGTTCAAAATCTTTAATTGGTTTCACGTATTTTCCGAAACAATGAAAGCTAAAATCTTTATCTTTCATATATTTATATGGTATTCCTGTATCATCTTGAAATAATGTAATACTTTTTTTTGTCACAATCTCTCTTATCATTTTAAATGATTTATAATGCATTAAGTAAGAAGCCGATTTAACAAATGTATTACACCATCTCATGTTATTTAAGAATGTATGAACTTCTGGATTTTTAGTTAGTAATCCTTTGTCTGAAATATCACAAGATAAATAAGTTAACTTTTTTATCTTAGACTCTCCTTGCCTAAAAAATCTAAACTGTAAAGCTTTCGAATCTTTTACACCCGTATAGTCTACAATCTTTCCCTCAGGATTTATAGAAACATATTTAACATCAATAATTTTATGTCCTGTTTTACCAAGAAACCAATATAAAGAAGATATCACCCCCGAAATCCTTTCTTCTTTTTTTATATCTAATTTCATATGTTTAGTTATAAAATAACTCCTTAAATAAATATCTCTAAGGAATCTGTTAACATTTTCTAAATAATTCTCTGTTTTTTTGGGTCCTAAATTTTTCCAATTTGGAATAGAGCCCACATCTTCAAGAGCCATCAAGATATATTCATTTGCATTAGGGTACAAAAAATTAGCATGCAAAAAATCTGGACCAGAGAAAGGGTAAAAAACTAAACTTGTATCTATTGATTTATCAATAAATGAAGTATCGACCCATTGTGACATTTTACTTAATCTTCTAGATTCAATTTTAGAATAATCCTTATTAATATCATCTGAGAATTCTGTCCAAAAATCTTCATTTATAGACAAAATAGTATCAAAATAAGATTTACTTTTTCCAGATAAAAAATCGGAAATACCTGTATGAAATGTACTATATTCTAATTCGATATCCTTTTCTACAGTTGTATCTACTGATATTGAATCAATTTTTACAATAACACTTTCTTCAATAGAGGTTTTTGATTCACTATTATCGTTAGAAATATTAGTACTTGAACAAGATGTAAAAGAAAGAAAAACAACAAATAAAAAGGATAAAATTAATAAATTTGTCTTCATAATAATTTTTATATTAATTTTAATCAAATTTATAAAAAAAATGAGAAAGATTAAATTTCTATACATTCTATTATTAATTATCATCTTTTCGTGTAAGACATCATATGACAAAAATTATGTAATACAATGTAATCAATCGAAAGTAAAAGAACAAAAAGAAAAACTAATTCATCAACATAACATATATATTGATTCTATCTATAAAAGTGTATTTAATAGCAATAATATCAAAGAGATATCAAATTTTATTAAATTATTCCCAGATCATGAATCAATAGAGAAATTAAAAAAGAAAAGAAAGATCTTATTTAAAGATAAAGAAAAGGTTCTAGATTCAGGATACAATATCAATTACTTAACTCAAAAGAACCCTTGTTACATTCCACTTTATAAAAATCTAGATTACATTAGAGATTCTTCATTTAACTATAAAGACCTTTACAACTCAATTTTGGACACAAATAACCCATATAGAAATAGGTTTTTAGTCGCTGAGTTAAACACAATAAATTTAGAAGGAAAGTCAAAAGGCATTAAAGAAAAATATTTAGAAATAGAAGAAAATTTAGAGTTCAGAATATTATTAAAGTTCTTGAAAAATAAAGAGATTAATAGAGAATCATTATTTAAAGAAGATACAAATATTTTCGCTGGCCTTCATGGAGATGAAAGAAAAGAACTTAATCATCAATTAAGAATATATAAGAATTATATTTCTCAAGTAGAGAAATATAGAACAAAAGAAATTGAGAAAGATGTTAGTTCTTATAATGGTTATAAATACTCAGGTCAAAATTTATGTTTTTGTGAAATTAGAGAAGATACAATTATATTAGTGGCTAAACATATTATATCTGCTAAAGGAAAAACAAGAAGAGTGTCTTCTCAAGATTCAATTACAGGAGAAAAAAAATATATATATTCAGATCAACTACCAATAGGAAAAAACAGAAAGTATTACGCAGCACATTATAGGATAACTATTAAGAATTGGGAAACTCAACGAAATTATACTAGTGACGATATATATAGAGATAGTTTACTAGGTGGTGGAAACTCTAGAGTTACATTCTTTGATGGGAAATCACAATTACCAAACTTCTTATTAATGGATCCCGATAAGTTATATCCTAAGGCTATGAAAATGAATGGAATTCATGAAGGATCACTCTCTAATATAAGTAATTGTATGTTAGGAACACCACAAAGCCTTGGGTGTTTAAGAATGACTGATTACGGATCAAAATTTAGCAGATGGTGGATTCCAAAATACGCCAATTTATTTATCTCCTATGATGAATCATTATATTCTAATAATATTGTTGAGGAAGAAGATTATTTAGGGATAAGACTACCTTTTAAAAATAAAGAAGAAGGGAATTTATTTAGAAAATGGGTTAATAAAAAGTATCCTCAATACGCAAAAGAGATTGACTTGGAAGAAGAAGGTTCTTGCAGTAATTGTTTTATACAATTAGCATGGGAAAAATTTTACTTAGAGTATCTAAAAACAACTAATGGAAAAAAACTTGATTTTATCTATAAAAACACATTAAATCGTGATTCTATTTCATTTAATAAAAATTTAGAAGATGTAGATAGTAGTCTTCATAATATTCTTGTTAAACCAATAATTCAAGAAGAATTTTACACCATTATTGGGTGTTTTAAATCCGAAAAGAATGCTCTTACTTACTCAAAAAAGATAATACAGAAAAAATATGATTGTACAAGTTTCTATGATGTTAACGCATTATGTTATCTAGTAGCAATAGGTCCATATCAAAAAATAAATCAAGCTAATTCTGAATTACAAAAAATTAAAAAAGATATTGATCAAGAAGCTTGGATTTATACAAAAATTATTAATTAGTTTTTCTCACAAATAGATATATTATATAACCAACTAATATTGTTATTAATACATATAGTAGTTTGTTGATATCGGAATCAAAGATATAGAATATCATATAAATATTGATAAATGAAAAAATAAAAGAAATTATATTCCCAATAGGAGCTTTATAAATTCCAGTATTCAACTTATCTCTTGATCTTAAAATAGGAACACCTAAGACCACTAATACAGAAAATATTGATAGTATAACTCCAACATACTCAACTAGGTCTTTAAACCCTACATTATATACTAATGTAATTGATAAAATCATTAAGGAAATAATAGCTATATGTGGTGAATTATATTTATTCGTTTTGTTTAAAATCCTAATTTTCTGATAATCCTGACCCATAGTTTCTAAAACTGAAGGCCCAGCAATTAGCATAGAACTTAAAGATGATACAAGAGCCACACCAAATAGAATTGACAATGATTGAGCTATAGTTTCTGGTAATAGTACATATAAAAAAGTATTTCCAATATCAGCTTTTGGTTTTATATTTGAGAATTCAATAGCATATATGAACGATGTATTTAATAATAAATACAATAAACTAACTATTATAGTTCCTACAATTAATGAGTATGGTATATTTTTTGCTGGATTTTCTATTTTATCAGAAAAATAAACCGCTGCATTCCAACCTGAATACGCAAGATAACACCATACTAATGCAACTGCAAACTTTGAACTAAATATCAATTCAAAATCATTTACTCCATTCTTGAAAGGATTAAATATTACTTGATTTGTTGGTTGAAAATCTTTATTAACAAAAAACAGTATAAATGGCAACAGAATAAGACATAACAAGAATAAAATTTTAAATCTAGTTACAATATTCTGAAACATTCCACCGCTTTTCACTCCAGCAATATGAACAAGACCAGTCAACAAAATTGCAGAAGCCGCAATTATTCTTTCGTTAATATTAAAAATATCCTTTGTATACTCACCGATTCCAAGTGCAACAACTGCAATTGGAGCTGCAAAACCGACAACAAAGCTAATCCATCCAGATATAAAGCCTAGTGCAGGATGATAAATATTAGACAAATATTGATATTCCCCACCAGATCCATGTATCCTTGTTGATATTTCTGAATAGCATAAAGCTCCTAAAAGAGCTATAACCGCTCCAACTAACCATAAAACAATTATGCTAAACCATGATGGTAAGTCTCCAGCTTGGTATCCTAAGGAAAAAAATATTCCGGTTCCAATCATATTCGCTATTACAACATTAATAGCAACATTTCTATTATATTTCATAATATATCATTAAATCAAACCTTCATTTATTTCGTCTGTAAAAATATGAGATATTTAAAAATTAAAAAAATTAATCTACAATTCTATTTTGATGTAAATCTTGTAACATTTGTATAGCATTTCTACCTTCCTCCCCTAAAGAAACTGAGAATTCATTAACATATAAATCTATATGTGATTTTATTACTTTTTCGTCTAACTCTTGAGCATTACATTTTACATAATCTGAGGAACTAGTAGGATTTGAAAATGCAAATTCAACACTTCTTTTAAGAACTCTTTCAACTTTCTTTTTAATTTCTGTAGTAAAATTTCCTCTTATAAAAATTCCCCCTAATGGAATTGGAAGAGAAGTTTTTTGTTCCCAAAACTCTCCCAAATCTATAACTTTTTCTAATCCTCTATCCTGATATGTAAAGCGATTTTCATGAATAATTAAACCGGCATCAACTTCATTTTTTAGTACTTTTTCTTCAATCTCTGAAAACAAGACCTCCTTTTTATTTTGAAAATTAGGAAAAGCTAACTCTAACAATAGATTTGCAGTAGTGTATATACCAGGTATTGCAATTAAACTTTCTTTTGTTAATTCTGTTTGTAGATTTTTAATCAATAAAGGACCACAATTTCTTCCTAGTGCAGAGCCACTGTCTAGAAGAGTGTAATCTTTAATACAATATCTAAAAGCATTAAAACTTAACTTTGTCAAATCTAATTTAGATTTTAAGGCCCATTGATTTAATTGTTCTACATCAGAAAGAACAACTTCAAATTCTAATCCCTCGGTATCTATCTTATTATGCACGAGAGCATCAAACATAAAAGTATCGTTGGGACAGGGAGAAAAACCTAGAGTTAGCTTCATAAATTTGAAATTATCTTTTCAACTTCAACATTTAGATTTTTTATAGCAAGAGGAATGTTCCAATTTTCTTTATTTCTTTTTTCTACAAAATTAGATATAGCTCGTATTTGAATACATGAAATATTAAATATTTCACAAACCTTAAAAACAGCAGCTCCTTCCATATTTTCAATATCTGGGTTCAATCTTCTCACTATATTTTTAATTGATTTTTCATTTCCATGAACTGTGTTTACAGTTATTGATTTTACTTGCTTCAAATCAGTGTGTGAATTATTTCTAAAAACAGTTTTTAATGAAAAATCAGCAAACTCTGCAAATTCATTTTTATCTTCATATCCAATTTCCGAAATTTTTTCTTCAAATACCTCTACAACATCCCCTATTTTTATAGATTCTTTAAAAGAACCTGCAATACCCAAATTTATGACTAAATCATATTTTTCCTCAGATAGTTTTTTTGTTAGAACGATAGCAGTATTCAACATGCCAACTCCCGTAATCAACACATCACCAAAAGTGAATTTTTCTTTTTGAATCTCAGAGATAGTCGCAATGACAAATAGAATCTTCATTAGGCAAATATAGTATCTTTCTTTTGGTATATTTGCAACGAATAAAAAAAATGAGTACAGAATACAATCAAAATATAGCAAAAAACATTAAATCTGTTTTATCAGAAATTGGTGAAAAACCAGACAGAGAAGGTCTTTTAAAAACTCCTGAAAGAGTTGCTAAATCTCTGAATTTTTTAACTAATGGATATGAAAAAGATCCTTCTCAAATTCTTAAATCTGCAATGTTTGAGGAGGAATATAGTCAAATGGTTTTAGTAAAAGAAATTGAACTTTATTCATTATGTGAGCACCACATGCTTCCATTTTTTGGAAAAGCACATGTGGCGTACATTCCAAATGGACATATTGTAGGACTAAGCAAAATACCAAGAGTTGTAGATGTTTTTGCAAGAAGATTACAAGTTCAAGAAAGGTTGACAGACCAAATTAAAGACTGTATTCAAGACACATTAAACCCAAAAGGAGTAGCAGTTGTTATTGAAGCTCAGCATCTGTGTATGCAGATGAGAGGAGTGCAAAAACAACACTCTTCAACTACTAGCTCTGCATTCTCAGGTATATTTATGTCGGATGAGAAAACAAGAGCTGAATTTATGAATCTAATAAAATAATAATGAAAGCATATGTATTTCCTGGTCAAGGAGCCCAATTTCTAAGTATGGGAAAAGACTTATATGATACTTCTGAGGAAGCAAAAAACCTATTTGAACAATCTAACCAGATTTTAGGATTCTCTATAACAAACATTATGTTTGGGGAAGATGAGGACGCGTTAAAACAAACAAAAGTAACTCAACCTGCTATCTTTCTACATTCTGTAATTTTATCTAAGATTCTAGGAAATTCTTTTGCTCCAGATATGGTTGCGGGTCATTCTTTAGGTGAGTTTTCAGCACTCGTTTCTGCGGGATACTTATCATTTGAAGATGGTTTGAAATTAGTTGCAAAAAGAGCAATCGCAATGCAAAAAGCTTGTGAACAAAATCCGTCTACAATGGCTGCCGTTCTTGGATTAGAAAATGAAGTTGTTGAAAATATATGTGATGAAATTAAAGAAGTAGTGGTTCCCGCAAACTACAATTGTCCAGGTCAATTGGTTATTTCGGGGAGTAATAAGGGAATAGATATTGCATGTGAGAAACTAACAGAAGCTGGAGCAAAAAGAGCTTTAAAACTTCCCGTTGGGGGAGCTTTTCACTCTCCGTTAATGGAACCAGCAAGAGCAGAATTAGAACAAGCCATTGATCACACTCAATTTTGTGAGGGAATCTGTCCTATTTATCAGAATGTAACTGCTTCACCAATTACAAATCCAGAAACAATAAAAGAAAACTTGAAGAAACAACTTACCTCATCAGTACTTTGGACGCAAACAATGCAGAAAATGTTATCAGATGGATTAAGCTCTGTAACAGAAGTAGGTCCTGGAAAAGTATTACAAGGACTATTTAAAAAAGTAGACAGACAAATTCCAACTCAGAGCGCCTGTTTATAAAGTATTATTTAATAACCTTTCAGATTGGGACAACTTATGCCATAGTGGATTTGTAAAACATTCTCTTAGTTTTTTTGCTTGATTCATATTATGACAATCTGTCCCCACAAAGGATATTAGATCTTCTTTAATTAGGTTCTCAGCATTTTTTCTCACTTTATCAGAATAATAACCTGTAATAGATAAAAGGTTTAATTGTAACAAAACTTCCTTGTCTGTAAATTTTTTAAGATCTTTAATTGTATAATATAAATACCTTTCTGGGTGCGCCAAAACAATATTATATCCAGATAGTTGTAGTTGAAAAATAATATCATCAATATCTTTTGGTTCCTCCAAAAATGGGAACTCAATCAAAAGATATTTTGATCCGAAAGTTAAGAATCTATCTTTATCTATTTGTTGTCTGAAATCATAATCTACATAATACTCCGAAGCAGAATCAAATTCAATCTCTAAGTCTGTTCTTTTTAATTCCTTGATAACCCCATTCTCTCCTCTTTTTATAATTTCAGGAGTGTTTTTATAATAATCACTCATAGTATGAGGAGTAGTTATTATCTTTGAAAAACCAAGTTTTTTAAGTTCAGATAGTATTTGAATTGATTCTTCCTCGTTTTGAGAGCCATCATCTATTGATGGAATTAAATGTGAATGCATATCTGTTTTCAAAACAGTAAAATCTAGAGGATCTAACTTCTTACCACTAAAATCTGAAAACCACTTAATCATTTTCCGTATTGTTCTACATAATATTTTTGATAATCTCCAGTCGTAACATTATCTATCCACTGTTGATTATTCATATACCATTGAATAGTTTTTTGAAGACCTTCCTCAAATTGCAATGAGGGCTCCCAAGATAACTCATTCTTTATCTTACTAGCATCAATTGCATATCTTTTATCATGACCCGGCCTATCTTTAACATAAGTAATCAGTTGTTCTGAGGTTCCCTTTTCATTTCCTAAAATTTCATCCATCTGAATACACATCACTTTTATTAGATCAATATTAGTCCACTCATTAAAACCTCCAATATTATAAGTTTCCGCATTTTTACCTTTATGATAAATTAAATCAATTGCTCTTGCATGATCTTCTACAAACAACCAATCTCTTGTAAATAAACCATCTCCATATACAGGAAGCTCTTTGTTTTTTCTGATATTATTTATAAATAACGGTAAAAGCTTTTCTGGAAATTGATTTGGACCATAATTATTAGAACAATTAGAAATGACAAAAGGTAACCCATAAGTATTTCCGTAAGCTCTTACAAAATGATCTGAACTGGCTTTAGAAGAAGAATACGGAGATTGTGGATCGTACGGAGTAGTCTCTAAAAACAGTCCTGTTTCTGGTAGACTACCATATACTTCATCGGTAGACACATGATAAAACAACTTATCTTCAAAATTTTCACTCCAATTATTTTTTGCCGCATTCAACAAGTTTACAGTACCTACAACATTTGTCATAATAAAATCCATAGGGTTAGTAATAGATCGATCTACATGGCTTTCTGCAGCTAAATGAATTACTCCATTAAAATCATACTTTTCAAACAATAATTGAATAAATTGTTTATCTACAATATCTCCTTTTTCAAAAACATAATTATCCGAATCTTCTATATCTGATAAGTTCTCTAAATTTCCAGCATAAGTTAGTTTATCCAGATTAACAATTTTATATTCAGGATATTTTTGAACAAACAATCTCACTACATGAGACCCTATAAATCCCGCTCCACCTGTTATTAAAAGAGTTTTTTTCATACTGGTTTTTTTAATCAATGCAAATATAAATAATTATCAACTAATTAATTCGTTAGATAAAATTAAAGAAAATGTAAATTAGCAAAAAATTAATTTATGAAGAGATATCTTTCAATTTTGGTGTTATCTTATAGTATTAGCTCATTTGCTCAAGATGATACTTTTAAAAACAAAATGATTCTTTTTGACTATAGTTATCAAGTACCTATTACAAATTTAGCTAATGATTTTGGCAATAACTCCTCTTTAGGATTATGTTACCTGCAAAATAATAATGACCTTCTTTTAGGATTAGATGCAAATTTTATGTTTGGAAGTAATGTAAAAGATACTAATATTCTAAGATTAATCTCTACTGATGATGGTTTTTTAATCAATGCGAGTGGAGAATTAGATGAGGTGTTATTATATGTGAGAGGAATAAATACTCATTTAATGATTGGAAAATCGTTCAGATTTGAGGAAAACAATCTAACTGGTATTTATATGTATGGAGGATTAGGATATCTTCAACATAAAATCAGATTGGAAAGTAACAGGACTTCTCTTCCACAAATTGAGGGAAATTATCTATATGGATATGACAAATTCACGAATGGTTTAAGCACAAAGATTTGTGTTGATTATATGTATTTTAATAAAAAAAATTCCATTAAATATCATATAGGAACAGAATTTATTAATGCATTTACAAAAATTAAAAGAAGATATAACTTTGCTCAAATGGAAGAGTTTGACCAAAGTCTAAAATTAGATCAAATTGTAGGATTAAGATTTGGTGTTATCATCCCAATAAACAGAAATAATGAAAGTAAATTTCATTACTACTAAATGAGATTTCTTTATAATATATTCATTTTCATCTATCAAATAGGATTAAGATTCTATGCCTTGTTTAATGATAAAGCAAAACAAATCATATTAGAACAAAAGGGCTTAATTTACAAGATTATAAATGAAACAAAAGGCCATTCTAATATTGTTTGGTTTCATGCTTCTTCATTAGGAGAATTTGAGCAAGGCAAAAATGTAATACAAAACTACAAGGAGAAAAATCCAAGCCATAAAATCCTCCTTACATTCTATTCTCCCTCAGGATACAACAACATTAAAAATAATGAAATTGCTGATTGGATATTTTACATGCCACACGACAGACCAAAAAATGCTAAATTATTTGCAGAACATATAAAGCCAATTAAAGTTATTTTTATCAAATATGAGTTTTGGTTTAATTTTATCCAACAATTATATATTCAAAAAATTCCCATCTATTTCATTTCATGTAAATTTAGGAAAGAACAATATTTTTTCAAGTTTTATGGTAAATGGTTTGCAAAAGAATTAAAAAAGATCACTTTGATCTTTGTTCAGGATGAGGAATCCAATAACTTGCTTAAATCTATAAACCTTGGTAACACCATAATTTGTGGAGACACAAGATTTGATACTGTTTTAAAATATTCTAAGGAAGATTTTAATAATCTAATAATAAAGAAATTTATAAAACATAATAAAGTTATTGTGTTAGGATCGGTATGGAAAGAAGATTTAAAATTAATTACTGAAACAGAATCATTAAAAAATTACAAAATAATTGTAGTTCCACATGAAATGCATCAAGTGAATCTTTATAAGGGTTTAAAAGAATCTATCTTATTCTCTGAAGCTACTATTAATAATGTATCTGATTCTCATATACTAATTATTGATAAATTTGGAATATTATCTAAAATATACAGATATGCTACAATTGCATACGTTGGAGGAGGGTTTGGAAAAGGCATTCACAACAC
The DNA here is from genome assembly GCA_913052655.1 of uncultured Flavobacteriales bacterium. Lineage (GTDB taxonomy): Bacteria > Bacteroidota > Bacteroidia > Flavobacteriales > BACL11. The sequence goes on from CAJXFN010000017.1 coordinate 12,383, forward strand.
ATTAGAGGCAGCTGTCTACAACATACCTGTGTTATTTGGTCCAAATTACTACAAATTCTCAGAAGCTAAAGATCTTATAAATAAAAATCTTGGTCAAGTTATTATAAATCAAAACGAATTCATACGCTCTATTACATATTTTGAAAACATAGACATAAAAGAATCTTCAAAAAAATATTTTAATTCAAAAAAAGGAGCGACCAAAATAATCCTAAATCACATTTAATTCGATATTCCTATATTTGCAGAAAACTAAACAAAATGAAAACTAAATTATTTTTAAGTTCAATTATTTTATTTACATTTTTATTTTCATCATGTAGAGAGGATAGAATAGAAGAAAGCGGAACTGTAAATACTCAAGATTATCTTTTTGCAGAGAACTTATTTAATGATGTAGGAAGAATTGTTGAAGATGCTTTTATCGACAATGGAGAGAGTAAATCATGCCCTAGTTATACCCTTATGAATTCAGATACTTCTGATCTAGATACTATAATTGTAGATTTTGGAGATGGGTACCCTGATGATTGTTTAAGTTATGGAAAAGAAAGGAGAGGGAAGATCATAATAACTTATACTGGAAAATACAGAGACTCTTTATCTGTTATTACAACCACATTTGACCAATATTATGTTAACAACAATTGGATCCAAGGAGAAAGAATTGTTACAAATAATGGAAGAAATTCTAATGGTAATGTCACCTTTACAATTGATATTTCTACTAGTATAACAGGGGTTGGAACAATAAATTGGGAATCAACAAGAAAAAGAGAGTGGATTTCTGGATATAATACTTTTTCAAATCCATTTGATGATATATATTCTGTAACTGGTACAGGTTTTGGGAATAGTACTAGTGGACAAAGTTTTGAAGTAAATATTACAGAAGATTTATTTGTTGATCTATCATGCCTTTCTGAAAACACCTGTGTAGTAACAAGCGGACAAACTGAAATTATTCCTGAAGGATATAGTACTAGATTAATAAACTACGGAGACAGTATTTGTGATTGTAATTACACTGTTATACTTAACGGGAATGAATATTTTATTGTAAGTAATTAAGCTGCTTTTAACTTTACTAAAGAGGATTTATCTAATTTACTTTTAGCATAAGAATAAGTTAGTTTAAATTCTTTTTTATTCTTCTCAGAGGGTAATTCAAACATAGCATCTAACATTATCGCTTCACATATTGATCTCAAGCCTCTTGCGCCTAGCCTATACTCAACTGCTTTTTCTACTATTAAATCTAAAACTTTTTTATCTATACTAAACTCTATTCCATCCATCTTAAAAAGTTTTTTATACTGCTTTATAATAGAATTTTTTGGTTCCGTTAAAATTTGTCTAAGCGCATGTTTATCTAAGGGGTTTAAATAAGAAAGGACAGGCATTCTTCCAATTAGTTCTGGAATTAGACCAAAAGTTTTCAAATCCTGAGGAAGAATATACTGTAGAAAATTATCCTTATTTATTTTATCTTGTTTATTTGAAGAATACCCTATTGATTGGGTATTTAATCTTTTTGATATATGTTTTTGTACACCATCAAAAGCCCCTCCACTTATAAATAATATATTTTGAGTGTTTAATGAAATCATTTTTTGATCAGGGTGCTTTCTACCTCCTTGTGGAGGAACATTTACAACTGTTCCTTCCAGTAATTTCAACATTGCTTGCTGAACTCCTTCTCCACTAACATCTCTAGTAATTGATGGATTATCGCTTTTTCTTGCGATTTTGTCTACTTCATCAATGAATACAATACCTTTTTCAGCTTGAGAAATATTATAATCCGCAGCTTGTAATAATCTAGTCAAGATACTTTCTACATCTTCTCCAACATATCCCGCTTCTGTTAGAACAGTAGCATCAGCTATGCAAAAAGGAACTTGTAATAATTTTGCAATAGATTTAGCTAAAAGAGTTTTTCCTGTTCCAGTTTCTCCTACTAAAATTATATTAGATTTCTCTATTTCTAAATCTTCTATAGATGTATCAGGCTGAAGGATTCTTTTATAGTGATTATATACAGCTACCGACAACACCTTTTTAGCTTGATCCTGACCAATTACAAATTCATCTAAATAAGATTTTATCTTTTGTGGTTTTAGTAATCTAGCAGATTGATCTAACCCTGACAATTCAGCAGACTCTACTTCTAAAATATCATATGCTTGTACAATACATCTATCACAAATATGTGCTGAAATACCAGCAATCAACACATCTGTATCTTGCTTATTTTTTCCACAAAAGGAACATATTACATCCTCTTTGTTCTCCATTATTTATTCCTTATCAAAACCTCATCAATCATTCCGTATTCTTTAGCTTCTTCAGCAGTCATCCAATAATCTCTATCTCCATCCTCCCAAACTTTTTTATAATCTGTTCCCGAATGATGAGCAATAATTTCATAGAGTTCTTTTTTTAATTTTTGAATTTCCTTTGCTGTAATTTCAATATCTGAAGCTTGTCCACTTGCTCCTCCAAGTGGTTGATGTATCATAACTCTAGAATGTTTTAGAGCAGTTCTTTTTCCTGTTGCTCCTGCAGTTAACAAAACCGCACCCATTGAAGCAGCCATTCCTGTACAAATAGTTGAAACATCTGGGTTTATATATTGCATTGTGTCATAAATACCTAGACCTGCATAAACGCTTCCTCCAGGCGTATTTAAATAGATTCTTATTTCTCTTTCAGGGTCTGCTGACTCTAAGAACAACAATTGAGCTTGTATAATATTCGCTACATAATCATTAATGGGTACACCAAGAAAAATAATTCTATCCATCATTAATCTGGAGAAAACATCCATTGTTGCAATATTCATTTGCCTTTCTTCAATTATTGTTGGAGAAATATAGTTACCATGTATTGAAGTAAACTGATCTAAATGAAGGGAGCTAATTCCTCTATCTTTTG
>CAJXFN010000018.1 GCA_913052655.1 uncultured Flavobacteriales bacterium
CAATAATTTATGATTTTTTTAAACACAACTATTTGTATTTTTTTGTTGTAATCTTTTTTTATGTGTTTTTTATTAATACTGGTATTTATAAATATAAATTAAAATTTGATGACTCTTCTTTTTTAGTAAAATCTAGTAGAACAATAAGTAGTTATTTTGGATCCAAAATATTTTGTATTGAACTTTCTAATGAAATGTTAATAGGTTATAGTTTTTTGAAAAGAAAAAACTTGATTACAGATGTATTGCTGATAAAGATGGTGTCTAATAGTGGTAAAAGGTCAGCAAAAAGAATACCAATGACTTTATTAAGTCAATTAACTAAAGATAAAATTAGTAATTTACTTGATAATATAATTCAGAAAAACAAATGTCAGAAGAAGTAGATATAGAAGAACTGGATAATCATTCTCAAAAACAGGAAAATATTATACATGTTTCTGGAATGTACGAGAATTGGTTTTTGGATTATGCCTCTTATGTTATTTTAGAACGTTCTGTTCCATATTTACAGGATGGATTAAAGCCAGTACAGAGAAGGATTTTATATTCATTAAAACAATTAGATGATGGAAGGTATCATAAGGTTGCTAATGTAATTGGTCATACAATGAAATATCACCCTCATGGAGATGCTTCAATTGGTGACGCAATGGTTCAAATCGGGAATAAAAATTTACTTCTTGATATGCAAGGAAACTGGGGTAATACTGCTACTGGTGATAGAGCGGCCGCTCCAAGATATATTGAGGTTAGGTTAACTAAATTTGCATTAGATGTTGTTTTTAACAATAAAATTACAAATTGGATATCATCTTATGATGGTCGAGGAAAGGAGCCAATTACTTTGCCAATTAAGTTTCCTTTGTTACTTGCTCATGGAGTAGAAGGGATTGCAGTTGGACTTTCTACAAAAATTATGCCTCATAATTTTAATGAGCTTATTGATGCCTCAATTAAAGTTTTAAAAGGAATAAAACCTAGAATTTATCCAGATTTTCAATCTGGAGGACTAGCAGATTTTTCTGATTATAATGATGGTAAGAGAGGGGGTAAAATTAGAGTTAGAGCTAAGATTTTACAAATTGATAAAAATACTCTACATATTACTGAAATTCCATTTTCAACTACAACAACAAGTTTAATTAACTCAATTTTAAAAGCTAATGAAAAAGGAAAGATTAAAATAAAGAAAATTGAAGATAATACGTCTGAAAATGTTGAAATAGCAATTACATTGCCTAGTGGAATATCACCTGATAAAACTATTGATGCACTATTTAGTTTTACAGATTGTGAACTTTCTATTTCTCCATTGTCATGTGTGATAAATGATGATCAACCTCAATTTTTAGGTGTTTCAGAGATACTTCAAAATTCTACAAATCATACACTTGATTTATTAGAAAGAGAACTGAAAATAAATTTAGAGGAGTTACAGGAAAAATGGCATTTTGCTTCATTAGAAAGGATCTTTATTGAAAAGAGAGTATATTATCAGATTGAGGAGTTAGAAGAATGGGATTTAGTTATTTCAACAATTCATGAAGGATTAAAACCTCATATAACACATCTTTTGAGAGAAGTTACAGATGATGATGTTGTAAAGCTTACTGAGATAAAGATCAAGAGAATTACAAAATTTGATTTAAATAAAGCTGAGGAAGAACTTTTGAAATTAGAAGAAAGGATAAAGGATGTTAAATATAAGTTAGAGAATCTTGTTGATTATGCTATAAATTACTTTAAGGACTTAAAAGTAAAATATGGAAAAGGAAGAGAAAGAAAAACTGAGGTTAAAACATTTGAAAATATAGTTGCTAGTAAAGTAGTTGTAGCTAATAAAAAACTTTATGTAAATAGAGAGGAAGGGTTTATTGGAACTAGTTTACGTAAAGATGAATACATTTCAGATTGTTCTGATATAGATGATATAATTGCTTTTAAGAAAGATGGAACTTTTATGGTTTCAAAAGTAGGAACTAAAGTATTTATGGGTAAAAATATTATACATTGTGCTGTGTTTAAGAAAAAAGACAAGAGAACAGTATATAATATGATTTACAAAGACGGGACTAAGTCTGTAAATTATATTAAAAGATTCTCTGTTACAGGTGTTACAAGAAATAAAGATTACAGTTTATGTAAAACATCAAAAGGAAATAAAGTTCTGTACTTTACCGCTAATCCAAACGGAGAGGCAGAAGTTGTTACAGTTTACTTAAGAGCTTTACAAAAGTTAAAAAAATTACGTTTTGATGCTGATTTTTCTGAGATATCGATTAAAGGAAGAGGTTCTGGGGGAAATATACTTAGTAAAAACCCAATCAAAAAAATTGACTTAAAATCTGCAGGTGTATCAACATTATCTGCTCGTAAAATTTGGTTTGATACAACTATTCAAAGATTAAATGTAGAAGATAGAGGAGATTTATTAGGAGAGTTTCAAGCAGAAGATAGATTGCTAACAATTAATCAAAAAGGAGAGATACAGTTACTTGGAACAGAATTATCTACTCACTTTGATGAAGATATGATTATTTTAGAAAAATTAAATCCTAATAAACCAATTTCAGCAATTTATTTTGATGGAAATAAACAATCTTATTTTGTGAAAAGGTTTCTAACATCTGAAATTTCAGAAGGAAAATATTCTTTTATAAGTGATCACAAAGATTCTTTTTTATCTGTGGTATCTACAGATTGGAGGCCTATGGTAGAAGTTCTTTATGTAAAAGAAAAAGGAAAAGATAGAAAATCTGAAATTATTAATATAGAAGAATTTATCTCTATAAAAGGTTGGAAGGCACTTGGTAATAAGTTAACTAATAAAAAGATTAAAGAAGTTAAGTTGTTAGACCCTTTACCTTTTACTCAAGTTGAAGAAGTTAATGAGGATCAAGAAGAATTAAAAATGAAGATAGAGGAATCTACAGTTAATACTATTAAAGAAGGGGAGATTGTTGAACAAACGGAGGTAAAAGATTCTAAAAAACCTAATGTCTCTGATGAGGGTGCTCAGCAAATTACTTTAGATTTATGATTTAATATTTAAGATTGATTTTCAATTATTTAATATGTAATTAATTAATAGTAAATTTGCATAAAATTTTAAAAATGAAAAAGTATTTTAGTTTAATAGCATTTTGTTTTCCATTATTATTGTTTTCACAGTCAAATTATAATTTAACATTAGTTGGTGAGTTTGATTGGAATGGATTAAGTTATGATAGTGAAGGTTCTGATATTTGGGGATGGAGAAACACATCAACTGGTGTTGAATATGCTCTAGTAGGATTAAATACTGGATTTTCAGTTGTGGAATTATCAAATCCTCAAAATCCTAGTGAAGTTTTTTTTATTCCAGGAGCTAATACTACATGGAGAGATATAAAAACATGGGAGAATTATGCTTATGTAATTAATGAAGGTGGAGATGGATTGTTGATTGTTGATTTAAATGATCTTACTGGACAAACATATGTAAACTTTACTGATTTTTTTAATACTGCTCACAATATTTATATGGATGAAAATGGTGTAGCATATATTTTTGGAACTGATATTGGTAATGGTGGTGTCATATTTTTAGATGTAACTACAAATCCAATGAGTCCTTCTTATTTAGGTACTTGGGATGATTATTATATACACGATGGAATGGCTAGAGGAGATACGCTTTGGGCAGGATGTATTTATGAAGGAGAGTTTTATGCAGTGGATGTATCTAATAAATCAAATCCTCAAGTTTTAGGTCATCATCCTACACCTAATCAATTTACACACAATATATGGGTTTCTGATGATGGTGATTTTGTTTTTACAACTGATGAGCAAGCTGATTCTTATATTGGAGCCTATGATATTACTGATATGAATAATATACAAGAAGTTGATAGAATACAATCTAATCCTGAATCAAATTCTATACCTCACAATACTCATGTAGATGGTAATTTTCTTGTAACTTCCTGGTATAGAGATGGTACTGTAGTTCATGATGCAACTTACCCTAATAATTTAGTTGAAGTAGCTAATTATGATTCTTATATTGGTAGTGGTAATGGATTTGACGGATGTTGGGGGACATATCCATACCTTCCATCAGGCTTAATTATTTCATCTGATATAAACTCATCGAATAATGGAAATGGAAGATTACTATTATTAGAAAGAGGATTTTCCCAAGCTTGTTATTTACAAGGAAATGTTACCGATGTAAATAATCAAACATTGTCAGGAGTTAGTGTAGTTATTTTAAATACAGTTATTCCTAATTTATCTAATACAGATATTTTAGGAAATTATACATCCGGAAATGCAGACTCTGGTCTTTTTGATGTAGTATTTTCAAAGTTTGGATATATATCAGATACTCTTCAAGCTGTTATGGTTAATGGTCAAATAACTTATTTAGATGCAACATTGGATATTGATAATTCATTACCCATATTAGGTTGTCAAGATTCAACAGCATCAAATTTTAATCCTATAGCAAATACATCTTCATTATTTGGTGGAGAATTAAATAATTCCTTTAGTTCGGGTGATTATTTTAATGGTGAACAACATCTGATTTTTGATGCTTATTCAAATTTTAACATTAAATCTGCAGAATTTTACGCTGAGAGCCCAAAGTTAATTACTTTTGAATTAAGAAATAGTAATGGTGTTGTAATTGACGATACGACTCATTTTGTATCTTCAGGAAACCAAACACTTGAGTTGAATTTTGAAGTACCTATATCTAATGATCTTCAACTTGGTTTGTCATCAGGAAATAGTGGTCTTTATAGGAATGATCAGGGAGCTTCTTATCCATATAATATTGGTTCAGTCATGTCAATCACTGGTTCTAGTGCTAGTCAACCTGGTTATTATTATTTTTACTATAATATTGAGTTAGATATTCCATGTGAGTACAATATAACGAGTTTGGAAAGTTTTAACAATAATAAAAACCTTTTAAGAATTGTTGATATTCTAGGAAGAGAAGTAGTAACACTAAATTCAAATAATACATATTTTTATATTTACGACGATGGAACAGTAGATAAGAAAATACATCTTAAATAATTTTTTTTAAAAAGTATTTTCTAATTAGAAATTTAATATATTTTTTAAGTTTGTTTTATTTTCTTATTAGCGGTGCAAAAAGCGGAGCAATTTTTAGTTTGAAAGCTTGTTGTAATCATGTAAATATACGTTAGGTTGTAATCCTGCTACCCCGACTTTTTTCTCTTTATATTTCTCAAAAAATTTTCTATAAGTTTGCATTATGAAAATACATCGATGCAGAAAAAAAATCAAGTAAGTGTTTCAGAAATAATATGTCAACTAAAAAAAGAAACTTCTTCTTTTATTGAGACAATAAATGAACAAGAAATAAAAAGATACAGAAAAAGTGGGAAGCAATTTCTTTATCTGATTATTTGGAACCTTAATGATAGTATCTTTTCTTGGGGGACTATGAGTGGAAGTAGTGACAGGATACGTAAATCTTCTATTCTAAATAAAAAACTTACTGGCAAATATGATAGAAGAGTAGATTATTTAATGTTAAAAAAAGTTGAAGGTTTAGAAAAAATATATCTTTTTAAAACAAATGGAAAAGCAACTATACTTGAATCTAAGATTAAAGATAGATTAAATGTAAATTCATGTTTCTATGGATTAAAAGGCACAAATAGGGATGAAATATCACAGGATCTATACTCCAAATTTAAATTAACAGATCACTTTATCAATCAAACAGAATCTGATAAAGATAATTTCGAATTATTCTTCTATAAGATATTTTTAGGTAAAAAAAGACATCCTGATAATCCTCAAAGAACTTTCTTTTATGGAGACTGCTTAGAACCGGGTTTTCTAAAGAAAATAGATTATGAATATTTAGAACCAGTAATTGAAAATATTTTAGATGTTTACTTTTATAATTCAAAAAAACAAGAATAATGAAATTTAATAACGAAACTATAAGAACTGCTGTGCAAGAATGGTTAGAAAACTCTAAAAAGGGAGAAAAGAAATATGGACATATTTCATATTGGGACGTGAGTAATGTAACGAATATGGATGGTCTTTTCTACGTTAAAGATTCTATAAGATTTCGCAATCAATTTGGAAGTGTTATTTCTCAAAAACAGTTGCAGAAAACAATAGATAGTGGAGCAGATATCTCTGATTTCAATCTAAAAGAAGAAAAAATAATATCTAAAAAGATGCTTAATAGACTTGAATCTTTTAATGATGACATAAGTATGTGGAATGTTCGCAATGTTACAAGCATGAAAGGTATGTTTAAAGAAGCAAAATCTTTTAATCAAAATATTGGTAATTGGGATGTTAGTAATGTTATTGATATGAGCGAAATGTTTTATAATAATGAATCTTTTAATAAAGATATTGGTAGTTGGGATACAAGTAAGTTAATTTACGCAAGGTATATGTTCCTGTATGCTAAATCTTTTAATCAAGATATAAGTAGCTGGAATATGAGTTCAGTAGTCAATATGTATGGACTTTTCGCTGGTGCAAAATCATTTAATCAAGAAATAGGCAATTGGGATGTTAGTAATGTTACTGATATGTGTAGTATGTTCTCTGAAGCACAATCATTTAATAAAGATATTGGCAATTGGAACGTTAGTAATGTAACTAATATGCAATCAATGTTTAATGGAGCACAATCATTTAATCAAGACATTAGTAGATGGAATACATCTAATGTAAAAGATATGTACAGAATGTTTTGGTTTGCTAAATCTTTTAATCAAGATATTGGTGCTTGGGATGTGAGTAATGTGAATAAAGCAAGTGCAATGTTTGCAGTAGCTGAAGCATTCAATCAAGATTTAAGCAGTTGGAATGTTAGAAAAGATGCAGACATAGAAGACATTTTTGCAGGAGCAATATCTTTCAATCAAAATACTGATAATTGGAAATGGTTTAACTTATCAATTGAAGAAAGCGAAGAAGAGATAATAGAAGTGTCATTTAAAAAAACTACAAAACTTACAGATGAATTAAAGAAATATATTGATTCTCATAATGATACTGCTGTAATAGAAGTTTTTCCGTCTAACGGAGGTGTGAGGGAAGAATACATTCATACGGGCTCATGGAATAATAAAAATTTTAAAATGAAAGTTAGTATTCCACTAAAGAATGCTGAATATCAGTATGATGGAAATTTATCAAACTTTATTGAACAAATTGGTACTAAGAAAATAACTGACCTTGATGATTCAAATCTTGATTTAGATTTATTAGGAGATAGCGGAGGAAGTTTTGAAGTTGATGAAATAACTTGGGATCCTGAATTGACTGATGAAGAGGAAAATGAAGTAGATGAATATAATCTTGTAGATTTTGGAATAGATTATGATGAAGATGACTTTATATTTGAAAAAGGGTGTATTTATGAGATTAGAGTTACTATTGGAGATAAAATATTTACATTAGTTAAATGATATAAAAAGCTAAATGTTATTTTTAAAAGTTTTTTCTAATCAGAAAATCCAATTAATTTTTTAAGTTTGTTTCAGTAGATTGATTAGCGGTGCAAAAAGCGGAGCAATTTTTAGTTTTAAAGTTTGCTGTAATCATGTAAATAGAGTGTAGGTTTTAATCCTGCTACCCCGACTTTTTTCTTCAAATTTCTCATAAATTTTGTGTAATTTTGCTTATAAATAAATTAAAACTAAAGTTTTTTTAATATGAAAATATCTATCGAACAAGCTTATTTTCAAATAAGTGAAAATCTATATGGACAAAATGAGGTTATTAAAGTAACCTTTAATAATAATGGTGCACATCATGGTGAGATATATGTATATAATCATGATGATTTATATGACAAAGTAATTTACCATTATGGGACATTAGATTGTTGGGAGAATTATGGAGAGTATACAAGTAACAATAATATTCCAAGAGTGGCAATGGATACAGGATTAGTCAAAAGAATAAAATAATGAAATTTAATAATGAAACCATAAGAATTGCAGTAGAAGAGTGGTTAGATGATTCTAAAAAAGCAGAAAAAAAATACGGACATATTTCAAATTGGGATGTTAGTGATGTTACTTATATGTCTAAATTATTTATGCGTGCTGAGTTCTTTAATGAAGATATAGGAAATTGGGATGTAAGTAATGTGACTGATTTTAGCTGGATGTTTTTAGGTGCAAATTCATTTAATAAATATATTGGTAATTGGGACGTGAGGAAAGTTACAGATATGAGTAGTATGTTTAGAGTTGCTCGTAATTTTAATCAAGATATAGGAAATTGGGATGTTAGTAATGTTACTAGCATGGAATCTATGTTTATGAGTGCAGAATCCTTTAATCAAGATATAGGAAGTTGGGATGTTAGTAATGTTACTGATATGGGTAATATGTTTGTAAAGGCAAGTATTTTTAATCAAGACATAGGAAAATGGGATGTTGGTAATGTTACTGATATGACAGGGATGTTTACTTCTGCAATGCTCTTTAATCAAAACATTGGTAATTGGAATGTGTCTAATGTTACACATATGAGTTATATGTTTTGTATTGCAAAATCATTTAATCAAGATATTGGTAAATGGGATGTGAGCAATGTAATTGAAATGGATCATATGTTTAACCATGCAGAGTCCTTTAATCAAAATCTCAAAAATTGGAAAGTGAATAAAGAATCTAACATCTCCAATATATTTTTATCTACAGATTCATTTAATCAAAATACTAATGAATGGGAATGGTTCATATCCAGGAATGAAAAAAGAAACTCTAAAAATCATTCTGATCTTTACACAGATGCAAATCCAAAAGGAACTATTAAAAAGAAAATTAATCATGATGAGATTGTTAGAAGAGTTAATTGGGATGAAACAAAAGATATAGGTGTTATTACTCATTTCAAGGGAAAACCATTTACTGGAGTAGCATTTTCTTTACATTATAATGGAGAGATACAGGAAGAGGTTGAAATGTTGGATGGGTTAAAGCATGGAAAGGGATTTGAATATGATGACAATAAAAATTTATTAAAAACAACAATTTACGAAAATGATTTAATTATTGACTTTGATGAAAATACATGGAATGTTAACTGCGATAGAATTATTAAAAATAAAAGTAGTAACATTAAAATGGACTTAACCTTAAACTCATTAAATTGTATTATTAAAGAAATGAAGAATGATTGGTTGTCAGATTTGTATGGAGAAAACTATTATAATAATTTTGAAAGAAATATAGTTAGAAGACTTAAGGAGTTAGGAAAATTACAAGAATTTGAGAAAAGATGGTTTGAACTACCTGATAAATAGTAAATGACCATTTTAAAAATAAGAGAATTATTTTAAAAAGTAATTTCTAATCAAGAAATCCAATTAATTTTTTAAGTTTGTATTAGTAGATTGATTAGCGGTGCAAAAAGCGGAGCAATTTTTAGTCTGGAAACTTGCTGTAATCATGTAAATAGAGTGTGGGTTGTAATCCTGCTACCCCGACTTTTTACCTTCATATTACTCATAAATTTTCTGTATTATTGTAGTATGAAAAAACTACTAATCATATTACTTTGTTTGCCGTTGATTGGGTTATCACAAAAAGCAAAAGATTTAGGGTATGTTCAAAACTGGGCTGGAGATTATAATACTTATTGGTATGTTTTAGGTTGGAGTGTGGATGGTCATGTGGCTTTACTTGAAATTCATACAGACGATATGTGGGGTGGATGTAGTTATGAAATAGTCATTCAAAATATGAAAACAGATGAAATTGTTGAAAATATTAATTTGTATTCTGGTGATCTTTCAGAGCCTGACTATAATGAGGAAGGTCAGGTTGTTGGTGAAGATTATAATTGTGACTCTTCTTATGTAATGAAAACAAATTACCATGCGTATAAAAAATTATTTTTGAAATATAAAATTATTATAAATGATAATAATAAGTTTTATAGATCTAGTATTGTTAATAATAATTTTGAAATAATATTTAAATCAAAGGATACTCCTGTCCCAGATAGTCTAGGAGAATTAGACCGCTATAACGGGTGTGAATTATATTGGTGCGGTAATAGACCTGTAGATTATTCCTTAACTATTAAGGATTCAAGGAACAAATCCAAGATTTTGACTAAGGGAACAGACTGGTGTGCTTCAGATATATATTATGTTGGTTATTTTAAATCTCCATTTGAACCTAGAATTTTGACGGTGATTTATTCTAGAGAGTCAGATGCCTCACAAAGATATTATAGCACTTATAGATTTGTTGGGTGTAGTCTTAAGTCATCAACATTTAAATAATTTTTATTATAATTAATAAATTTTTATGAGTAATTTTTTAAAAATTAATTTAAATAAACAATTGCAAAATGCAATTTCTAATTTAGGATTTACTAATCAAACCCCTATACAAGAGCAAACTTATTCTAGAATACTTGGAGGTAAAGATTTGGTAGGTATTGCTCAAACGGGTACAGGTAAAACTATTGCTTATTGTTTGCCATTGCTTCAAGAGTTAAGTTATTCTAATCAAAGTAATCCAAGAATATTGATTTTGGTGCCGACCAGAGAGTTGGTTTCTCAAGTTGTAGAAACCCTAGAAAGTTTAACAGAATATATAACATGTAGAATTGTTGGGGTTTATGGTGGAACAAATATGAACACTCAGAAGATAATGTTGCAAGATGGAGCAGATATTGTTGTAGCTACTCCAGGTAGATTATATGATTTAGCTTTGTGTAGAGCATTGCAACTAAAAGGAATTAAGAAGTTGGTTATTGATGAGGTAGATGTAATGTTAGATTTAGGATTTCGCCCTCAACTGATTAATATTTTTGATTTATTACCCGAAAAAAGACAAAACATCATGTTTTCTGCAACCATGACAGAGGAAGTAGACACTTTAATTACCTCTTATTTTAGTAGGTCAGAAAAGGTTCAGATAGCATTAAGTGGTACTCCATTAGATAATATATCTCAAACGAAATATAGTGTACCTAATTATTATACCAAAGTAAATTTATTATCTTATTTATTGAGAAATAAAGAGGAAATGAAGAAGGTTTTGGTGTTTGTTTCCTCTAAGAAAATTGCGGATAGATTATTCGATCAGTTAGAAGAAGTTTTTGTATCGGATATTGCAGTAATTCATTCTAATAAATCTCAGAATTATAGGTTTAAATCTATAAGGAGATATGATGAGGGAAGTTGTAGGGTATTAGTAGCAACAGATATTATTGCTAGAGGTTTAGATTTAGACAAAATTTCTCATGTTATAAACTTTGATACTCCTTTGTATCCTGAAAATTACATGCACCGAATAGGAAGAACTGGTAGAGCGGAAGAAAAGGGTAAATCCATTTTGTTTTTTACGGAAAGAGAAGAAAAATACAAAGAATATATTGAAGATTTAATGCAATATGAAATCCCTGAATTAGATATTCCTGAGCACGTACAGATAACTCAGCAACTAACGGAAGAGGAGCATAAAGCAAACGGAAAGAATTTTTATAGAAATGTAAAAAAGGTAGAGAAGAATCCTGCTTTTCATGAGAAGAAAGAGAAGAACCTGAAAGTAAACGATAGGGATAAATGGAGGAAAGAAAGAAGGTTGAAGTATAAAAAACCTAAAAGTAGAGGAGATAAAGGAGCGAACAGAAGAAGAAAATAAATTACTACCTTTAGCAAAATTGTTATCATGAAACGACTCTTCTTTATTTCCCTATGAATTTATTTTCAGTTGAAAAACTCTCTAAAGATTATGGTGTCCGTGTATTATTCTCCAATTTATGTTTCGGGCTGAGCAGAGGAGATAAAATGGCTCTAGTAGCTAATAACGGAACGGGTAAATCTTCCCTACTTAAAATTATTGCAGGAAAAGATGTTTCCTCATCCGGAGAGGTGGTCTTCCGTAAAGGTATACAAGTAGGCTATCTGTCTCAAGATTCTCATTTTGACGAAAGTCTCTCCATTCAGCAACTAGTAGATAGCGCACAAAGTAGAGTAAGTAAACTAATTGTAGAGTATGAAAAAGCAGTAGCAAAACAAACAGAGGATTTTTCGGAAATAAACCAAAAGAAAGTAGAGGAGCTTAGCTTACTAATGGATCAGTACTCCGCATGGGATTACAAAAGAAGAATAGAACAAATACTTAGTAAATTCAACATTATAGATTTAAATCAAAAAGTTGGGGATTTATCTGGAGGACAAAAGAAAAGACTGGCTCTTTCCCTTTTGTTAATTGATGAAGCAGATATCTTATTATTAGACGAACCAACCAACCACTTAGATGTGGAAATGATAGAGTGGTTAGAAAAATACCTTTCTCAACAGAAAATAACACTACTAATGGTTACCCACGACAGGTATTTCTTAGAAAATGTTTGTAATCACATCTTGGAACTGGAAAATGGGCAACTCTATCACCATAAAGGAAATTATTCCTACTTTTTAGAGAAAAGAGAGGAAAGAGAAACTAATTTTGATGTAGAGATACAAAAGGCGAATAAACTCATGAAAAAGGAGTTAGAATGGGTGAGGAGGTCTCCTAAAGCCAGAACTACCAAATCAAAATCCAGGTTACAGAGTTTTGAGAGAATAAAAGAAAAAGCAAAGTCTGGTAAAAAGAAATCAGACTTAAAGCTTGAGGTGAAAATGAGTAGGTTAGGAGGTAAAATACTAGAGCTAAAGAACATCCGTAAATCTTATGGGGACCTGTGTATTTTAGATGGATTCAGCTACACTTTTAAAAAAGGGGAGAGAATAGGGATACTAGGTAACAATGGGGTAGGGAAAAGTACTTTCCTAAACATCTTAACAGAGAAAGAATCGGTAGATAGCGGAAAAGTAAATGTAGGAGAAACCATTGTGTACGGACACTTCTCTCAAGGAGGTATAAAACTTAAGGAGGATAAAAGGGTAATTGAATCATTAAAAGAGATTGCAGATGTGGTAGTTCTTGCAAATGGAAGTAAAATATCAGCTTCACAGATGTTAGAACATTTTATGTTTCCTCCAGAAATGCAATATACTTATGTAAGTAAATTGAGTGGAGGGGAAAAAAGAAGACTTTATCTACTTACTGTTCTGATGAAGAATCCAAACTTTCTGATACTAGATGAGCCTACAAACGATATGGATTTACTTACTCTAACTAAGTTAGAAGAGTTTCTGATGGATTTTAAAGGTTGTTTGATTATCGTTTCTCACGATAGGTATTTTATGGATAAGTTAAGTGACCATATGTTTGTTTTTAAAGGAGATGGACTTATAAAAGATTTCTATGGAAATTATTCAGAATTCAGAGAACTACAAAAAGAAGAGGAAAAACAATTAAAATCTGTAGAGAAAAAGAAGAATATTTCGATTGAAAAAACAGAGAAAAGAAAAGTTTCTTACAAAGAAAAGTACGAATACGGAGAACTAGAAAAAGAAATAGAGCAGCTGGAAAATGAGAAAGAAGAGCTAGAAAAATCTTTATTAAATCCTAACTTAGAAGTAGATAAAATTGTAGAAAATTCTAAAAGATTATCTGAAGTAGTTTCTATGATAGATGAAAAGAGTTTCAGATGGATGGAACTAGATGAATTAATGTAATATGAAAGATTTACAATACAGAGTAAAAGGAAGTGCTTCTAAAGAAATGTTAGTAGACCTAACTTATAAAGGTAGTTCTGAAAACAGAAAGGTTGTCATCTTTTCTCATGGATTTAAAGGATTTAAAGATTGGGGATGTTTTCCTTTAGTTTCCAGATTTTTTGCGGAAAAGAACTTTGTGTTTGTAAAGTTTAATTTTTCTCACAACGGAACAACATTAGAAAATCCTTCACATTTTAAGGACTTAGAATCTTTTGGAAATAACAATTTCTCTAAAGAATTATACGATCTAGATAAAGTTATATCCTGGATTTGTAGTAAATTTAAAAGTCCTGAAATAACATTATTAGGACATAGTAGAGGTGGAGGGATTTCTATGTTAAAAGCATCCTCTGATACAAGAATAAAAAATGTAGTGAGTTGGGCTTCCCCTTCTAATTTTCTAAACAGAATGCCAGAAGATAGAATCAGTTTATGGAAAGAGAAGGGCGTTGTATTTGTCTACAATGGAAGGACCAAACAAAACATGCCTTTGTATCTTCAGTTTTATACCGATTGTATAGAACATAAAGAAAGACTAGATATTCAAAAAGCGGTAAGTAACTTATCTATTCCACAGTTAATTATTCATGGAGATTCAGATCCTACCGTTTTGGTAAAAGAAGCGAAAGACTTACATAAATGGAATCCGAAATCTGAATTATTTATACTGAAAGATGCAAATCATGTATTTGGTGCCTCTCATCCATATAATACCGAAAAATTACCTACTGATTTACAGTTTGTAGTAGACAAAACAATCTTCTTTATTAATCAATAACTACAAACTGATTATTGTTGTAGATTGCAAGAGCTTTTCCTCTGAGATTTTCACCTATAAAGGGTGTGTTATTAGATTTAGATTTGATATCCTTTTTACTTACTTCCCATTCTAATTCAGGATTAAACAAGGTGATATTTGCTATTTCTCCTTCTTCAATTTTAAGAACTTCTTTTAATACAATTTTCCTAGGATTAGTGGAAATCTTTTCTATGATTTCTTCTATGCTTAGATCTTTACTTAAATACTTTCCTAATAGTCCGAATAAAGTTTCTAATCCAAGAATTCCGAAAGCTGCATTATCAAATTCTGTTTTTTTATTTTCTTCATCTTCAGGAGAGTGATCTGAACAAATCACATCTATTATTCCCTTTTTCAGCCCTTTTATAAGAGTGTTTTTATCTTCCTTAGTTCTAAGAGGAGGTAGTAGTTTGTATCTAGTATCAAAAGTTTTTAGCTTTTCTTCTGTCATTATAAGGTTATTTATAGATACATCAGAAGTTATGTTTATTCCTTCTTTCTTCGCTCTTTTAATTTTTTGTACAGACTCTTTTGTCGAAATGTAAGATAAGTGAAGATTTCCGTTTGTATATTTAGCTAAAGAGAGATCTCTATCTACCATTATTTCTTCCGCTATGTTTGATATTCCTTTTAGACCTAAATTAGTACTAATTATACCTTCATTCATTTTTCCATTATTATATATACTTTTATCATTAGGATAGTTCATAATTAATCCGTCAAAATCCTTACTGTATAAGAGTGCTAATTTCATTACTTCATTTCTATCTAAAGATTTTTTGTCATCAGTAAATG
>CAJXFN010000019.1 GCA_913052655.1 uncultured Flavobacteriales bacterium
CATCTAAAATCACAAATGCCTTATCTAAAGTTCTTCCTCTCATAAATGCTAATGGTGCTATTTGTATAGTTCCATTTTCTAAATAATCCTTTAGTTTTTCTGATGGCAACATATCCATCAAAGCATCGTATAAAGGCTGCATATATGGATCCAACTTCTCTTTTAAATCACCTGGCAAAAACCCTAAATTTTCTCCTGATTCTACAGCTGGTCTAGTTAATATAATTCTTTTTATCTGTTTTGACTTTAATGCTTTAACAGCTAATGCAACTGCAGTATATGTTTTTCCTGTTCCGGCAGGCCCTACAGCAAACATCATATCGTTTTTAGAAATATCGCTAACCATCTTTCTCTGATTAACTGTTCTAGCCTTTATAAGTTTTCCTTCTGAACCATGTAAAATAATATCGTTTTTATTCTCCATTACCATACATTCGTCTTCCATTATCAATCTTTCTATCTGACTTAATGTAAGTCTATTATAATGATTTATATGGTCAATTAAAGATTGAAATTTTTTCTCAAAAAATAAAATTTGGTCTTCATTTCCTAATACTTTTAAAGTATTTCCACGTGCAATAAGTTTTAAATCAGGAAAAAATTCTCTTATCTTGTGTAATTTTCTATTATTAGAGCCAAATAATACAACTAAATCTATTTTTTCTATATCAATAATTTTTTCATTCATTAAAAAGCAGATTTTGCTATTTTTATTTTATTTTTGGTCTTGCAAAATAACAATAAAAAATACAAATTCACCATCCTTTTTATTAGCTATATATGTCAATTATAACTCTTACAACAGATTTAGGTACAAAAGACCATTATGTAGCAATAATTAAAGGAGAAATTTACAATCAAATCAAGGATATTAACATTGTTGATATCAGTAATGATATTTCAAAATTCGATATTCAGGAAGCTGCATTTGTATTTAAAAACTGTTACAAAAACTTTCCAGATGGAACCGTACATATTATTGGTGTCAACGAAGAATTATCAAATGAAAATCAACATTTAGCAATTCAAACTGATAATCATTTTATCATAGGCCCTGATAACGGAATTTTTTCTTTAATTTTTGACGAAATCTTGCCAGAAAAAATAGTTGAGTTAAACATTCCATTAGAAAGTGATATTCTGACTTTCGCAATTAAAGATGTATTTATAAAAGCAGCCTGTCATTTTATTAGAGGGGGCACTATTGAAATGATTGGCAACCCTTTAACAGATTTTCAGAATAAAGTCACTAGTCTTAAAGCGGTAATTTCACCAAACTCTATAAAAGGGAATATTATGCATATTGATAGTTATGGAAACGCTACAACAAATATAAATAAAGAATTATTTAACAAAATTGGAATGGGCAGAGATTTTGAAATATTATACGGAAAAGAAACGGAAAAAATTACAAAAATTGTAAGTAAATACAAAGATGTTACTGAAGGAGAAAGACTTGCAATTTTCTCTACACACGGAAACTTAGAAATATCAATGAATCAAGGCAATGCAAATAAACTTTTAGGTTTAGAAATTTATGATATTATAAGAATCGAATTTAAATAATGAAAAAATCACTATTATTTTTAATTATTAGTTCAATTAGTTCATGTTTTATTTCAGATGATAAATCAGAAAAATTACTTTTTGAAGAAAGTAAAACAATCTTAAACACATTACAAGATAAGATTTACATAAATATTTACATGGATGGAGATCTTTCTCCAAATTTTAAAGTTTTACAATCTAAAACAAAAGAAATTTTAACAAAATTTAAAAACTCAAGTAATAAAGAAGTCGATTTCGAGTTTGTTTCAATATCTGAAAAAACTAACGAAAAAGAAGATATAATATATAATCCATTATCCAGTCAAGGGATACATCCTATTTGGGTTGAAAACAAGGAAAATTATCACAAAATTTATCCGTATGCAGTAGTGAATTTTAGAGAAAAATCTCTACCTTTTTTATTGTACAATAGTTTGTTTTACGATACAATTTCTGAACTAACAGAAGAAGAACTAAATAAATCCATAAATTATTTAGAATATAATTTTATAGAATCTTTATACCTTGTACAACAAATAGAAAAAAAGAAGATTGCATTTTTAACAGGAAACGGACAACTTGATTCTATAAATACATGGGACATAAGAAATACCTTATCTAAATTTTATGATGTCGATTTCTTTGATTTACGTTCATTTGAATTAGACTCCAAAACTAATAAGCCAGATATATGGAAACAAATAGAACGACTAAAAAAATATGAGTGTATTGTTATTGCAAAACCTAGTAAAAAATTCTTTGAAATGGATAAGTTTTTAATAGATCAATTTATTATGAATGGAGGAAAAACATTCTGGTTAATAGATGGAACAACAGCAGATATGAACAACTTTAATGGAAATCTAGAATTTGAAATCTACGAAAATAATTTAGAACTTGATGACTACTTATCTAATTATGGAGCAAAAATAAATAAAGATCTTATCCTAGATCAAATATGTGTAAAAAGTCCTGTTTATATTAAAGACGAAATCGCATATTTAAACTGGAAATACAAACCTAAATTGTCTACAAATCCTATTCATGTAATAGGAAAACTAGAAGATACTCTTTTAACAGATTTTGTAAGCTCTGTTACTGTAACACAGCCTGATAAATCTACTATTTTATTAAGTTCATCTGCAGAATCAAACATTAAGACGTGTGGAGAAAAAGTTAGTTTTGATATTGTAAAACAAAAATCAACTTCATTTGTAGGAAAAAAACCAACATCAGTCTTATTAGAAGGTGAATTTAATTCAAATTACTCTGATATTTTACATGAAAAAATAAAAATTAACATAAAAAAAAATAAAATGATTCTTGTTTCTGATGGTGATATTATTGCCAATCTGCATAACCCTCCTAACTTTTATTTTCCTTTAGGGTATTATCATTTCGGAAGAAATGTTTTTGATGGAAACACTAACTTCATTTTAAATTCTATACAATACTTGTGTGATGATGAAATACTTATAAAACTTTTAAACAAAACAAAATTAAATGAAAAAAGATAATTTTATTTCTATAGTATTATTAACAACTTTAATTTTTCTCTATTCATGCAAAAATGAAAAGATTGATCAAAAAAATTTTGCAATTAATGACAGCATTAATATATCAAAAATTATAATGTCAGACAAATCTGGTAATAGTATATTATTAAAGAAAAATAAAAATAACTGGACTGTAAATAACAAGTATGAAGTATGGCAAAGACAAATTGATTATACTTTGAAGGTGATGGAGGATATCAGAATAAAAAGTTCTGTCTCTGAAAAAAAGATAGATTATGTAATTAAAAACATTGCTACAACTGGAGTGAAAATTGAGTTATTTCAAGATGATAAAAGAATAAGATCTTATTATATTGGAGGAAATACTAAAGATTATCAAGGGACATATATGATGATGGAAGATTCTGAAACAGCATACATCATGCATATCCCAGACAGAAATCCAGGAATATTAAACCCTAAATTTGGAATTGAAGGAATACAAGTCAATGAAAATATCTGGAGAACTCCAGCTGTTATTGATTACAGTAAAAAAGATATCAAAAAAATAGTTTTTAAAGATAATATAAATCCTGAACAATCCTTTACTGTTGATTTAGAGAACCTAAGTCTATACAATTTTAAAGAACAAAAAGTTGTAATTGACAAAACATTATTATCTTATTGGACTCTAGCTTTTAAAGATTTAAAATGTGGAGCCTACAAGCCAAATCTTGAAAAGGATAATTTTGATTTAATTAAAAAGATTTACATTACAACAAAGTCAACAACTGACTCTTTATTAATCTACGACAAAACTAAGATTCAATCCACTAAAAAAGAATTCAACCCTTCTGTTGAGTATAAATATTCGAGTTTCAATAATTCCGATTTATTCATCATACAAAACAATATTTTTAACAAAGTGTTAATTACTCTTGAAGAATTCTTGATTTTTAATGGTAAAAAACCACAATCATTATAATATATTTGAGCAGATTTTAAAACAAAAAAGAAAAATGAAATTTATAGTTAATAGTTCAGAGTTATTAAAAGAATTACAAAAATTGAGTGGAGTATTAAGTTCTGGAAACACATTGCCAATACTAGACAATTTTCTATTTGAGTTTGAGGAAGGGATGATGAATATTATTGCCTCAGATTTAGAAACAACAATGTCTACAAACTTAAATGTTGACACAACAGACAATGGAAAGATAGCTATACCTGCAAAACTACTTTTAGATACTTTAAAAACATTTTCGAGCCAGCCTCTCACATTTTTAATCAACGAGAGTAATTTTGGAATAGAAATAAATTCTGAAAATGGACTCTATAAATTATCAGGACAAAATGCAGCTGAATTTCCGAAAACTCCTACTCTAAGTTCGTCTACTAGTGCAACCATAAACTCCGTAAAATTTTTAAATGCTATAAACAAAACATTATTTGCGTGCGGAAATGATGAGTTAAGACCCGTGATGTCAGGTATGTTTTGTGAGCTTTCAACTGAAAAAATTTCCTTTGTTGCAACTGATGCTCATAAATTAGTTAAACACATCAGAAATGATTTTAATTCTGAGTCTAACGCTTCTTTTATACTTCCTAAGAAACCACTATCTCTATTAAAGAATACAATCACTGAAGATGTTGATTTACAAATTGAGTATAATGAAACCAATGCAATGTTTAGCTTTAATTCTACAAAGGTTATTTGTAGGTTAATTGATGGAAAGTATCCAAATTATGAAGCAGTAATTCCAAAAGAAAACCCAAATAAACTTACTATTTCTACATCTGATTTGCTAAATTCGATCAAGAGAGTTTCGATTTATGCGAACAAAACTACTCATCAGATAAGACTCTCTATTAAAGGAAGTGAACTACAAATATCATCTGAAGATCTAGATTTTGCCAATCAAGCAGAAGAAAGATTAAGCTGTCAATACCAAGGAGAGGATATGGAAATAGGATTTAACTCTAAATTTATGATTGAAATGTTGAACAACATCGGTTCTGATGAGATTAATCTTGAAATGAGTGCTCCAAACAGAGCAGGAATAATTCTACCTCTAGATGGACAGGAAGAAGGTGAAGAAACACTAATGCTTGTGATGCCTGTAATGTTGAACTCGTAATAGTTTATTTTACCTATATTTGCTAAAATTTTAATAATGAAAAAACTTTTTATTTTACTTTTTGTTTGTTCAATTTTCTTTACAATAAATGCTCAAAATCTTAGTGTCCCACACTACGGAATTAAATTGGGTTATAATCATTCTAGTTTTAACTTTACTCAGTATAACTATCTATTTTTTGGACTTGAAAAACCAACTCAAGGATATACTAAACCAAGTCAAATTGCCAATTCAGGTATAAAAACGGGTCTATTTGTTGATGTAAAAATATCTAAAAGATGGTACATTAGCCCAACAGTTTCATTTTCTCAGTTTGGAGCAGAAACTAGATTAAACCAACAGTGGGATAATACATACACTGCAGACACAATAAGAACATATGGTTTTAAAAGAGAAACTTTCAAAATGGACTATATTACTCTTGATCCCCTTTTTGAGTTCAGGCCTAATGATAAAATTACTCTTATTATAGGTCCATCTGTTTCCTATTTAATCTCTAATAATTTAGTAAGATATGTTGAAGAAGAAGGCTTAGAAAAAACTGCAGATTCTTTTAACGGAGAAATTCCTGGAGTAAGTGATATAGATGCAGGAATAAATATCGGAACCTCATTTTTTATAACAGAACATTTAGATATAGATCTAAATACTTATATTGGAATGTTGGGATTTGAAAATGTTGATGAAGGATACCAAAGAGCCCTAAAAGCTTTTAGTATTTCTTGTGGATACACATTTAACTAAAATTGATGTCATCGAACAACTTTACAATTATCTTTTAAACTTTAATTCAAAAAAAGAGAGAGAAAAGTCTTCAACCTATTAAAAAACAGGTTGCTAAATCACAGTTTCATCAATAGTAACTCAAATTTATATTTAATTTTATTTGATAAAAATAAAAATTCATGATATGTAGATGAATAATTTTCCAATCAATCAGATTAAATTCATAGCTATTGTTTCGTAAGAATATTATTTATTAGTAAAGTATTTTAGAAATACTTAAATTATAACACTATTAATCTATCACCCTTTAATATAGGAATGATATCTGATTTTTTAGGAGGAGAAAGACAGTATCTAGTGTCTTCTTCCATATTTAAAGATTTTAATCTTTTTCTGTGAGATGATTTTGATAGATATTCAAATAAATTATCTCCAGCATTTTTCATTAATTCTATAGAGGCAAATAACGAATCACATACGGAACTAAACTTATTAGAATCTAAAAGTACATTAGATAAAGTTCCAGCAAAAATAGGATCCTCTAAGTTAAAAAAACCTTTCCAACCAGAACATAATATTATAACATCTTTATTATCTTTTAACAAATACTGAACAACTGCGTCTATATTAATATAGGATGCTGTAATAACTTTATGATCTTTCGCATTATTAATTGCTTTAGTACCATTTGTAGTTGTAAGTACCAAGATTTTTCCCTCAACATCTGCATTAATATAATGATAAGGAGAATTTCCATAATCAAAGCCATCAATTGGCTTTGCATTTCTCTCAGCTGCAACTATATAACCTTTTTTTCCCTTATAAAATAATGCTTCCTCTAATGTTTGAACAGGAATAATTTCTTTCACTCCTTGCATGAAAGCTGTTGATATTACTGAAGTTGCTCTTAATAAATCTACGACAACCACTGTAGATTTTCCATCTGAAAATTTATCAAACTGATCTGCAGTAAAACAAACTGATATATTCTTTTTTTCACACATTATTTTATAAAAGGTAAAGAAATAATCTTAGCTTTAATCAACTTTTTTCTTACTTGAATATACACTTCTAATCCTAATATAACATAATCAGAAGAAATATATCCCATTGCAATAGCCTTATTAAGTGTAGGAGACATAGTTCCTGAGGTAACTACACCTATTTCAAGATTATTTTCATCTACAATAATATAATCTTTTCTAGCAATTCCTTTATCAATAAGTTCTATCCCAACTAACTTTCGTTTAGTCCCCTCTTCTTTCTGTTTCTTCAAATTTTCTGAATTAATAAAAGTCTTTGTAAATTTTGTAATCCAACCTAAACCTGCTTCAATTGGAGAGGTTAAATCATCAATATCATTACCATACAAACAAAAACCTTTCTCTAATCTTAATGTGTCTCTAGCTGCTAATCCAATTGGTTCTAGATGTGTTGAAGTTAAAAACAAGGCTTCCCATAATTTTTTAACATCTTCATTTTTAACATATAATTCAAAACCTAACTCCCCTGTATATCCTGTTCTTGATAAAATAACCTCATCAATCCCACAAATCTCCCCTATCTTAAAATTATAGTATTTTATCTCTGATAAATTTATATTAGTAAGCTCCTGTAATAAGTCAATTGATTTAGGACCCTGAACAGCTAGAAGTGAGTAGTTTTCCGATTGATTATCTATCAAACAACCAAATGAATTTTGATTTTTTATCCAAGATAAATCTTTTGATATATTCGATGCATTAACTACTAACAAGTATTTATTTTCCTCCAACATATATAGAAGAAAATCATCAACTATTCCCCCTATATCATTTGGAAGACAGGTATATTGAACCTTTCCTGGGGTCAGTTTACTCACATCATTAGAAGTAATGCTTTGTAAAAATTCTAAAGAATTCTCACCGCACACAAATATCTCCCCCATATGAGACACATCAAATACACCTACTTCTTCTCTTACTATTCTATGTTCTTCTTTTACTCCTAAAGAATATTGTACAGGCATATAATAACCTGCAAAATCTACCATCTTTGCACCTAATTTTTGATGAATTTCTGAAAGTACTAACTTTTTCATTCGATAAAATTTAATGCAAAACTAACAATTCAATAGTTTTAAAATGATATCATCATATAAAAATTAATTATTAAATTGCATAAAAATTAAATTTTGAAAAAACTTAAAAGAAAACTTGGTCTTTCCTCTGTAATTGCAATTAGTATCGCAGGAATGTTAGGAGGAATTTTTGTTTTACCCGGAATAGCCGCTGCAAAAACAGGTTCTTCTATTTGGCTTGCTTTTTTACTTGCTGCTATTTGCATTTTACCTGCAGTATTATCAAAATCTGAACTTGCAACTGCAATGCCAAAATCTGGAGGAACCTACGTTTACATTGAGAGAGCTTTTGGCCCTCTATTTGGCACTATATCAGGACTTGGACTTTGGCTCTCGCTTCTATTAAAAAGCGCATTTTGTTTAGTTGGTTTTGGAGCTTATCTGCTGGTACTTACTAATACCTCTATTCCAATAGAATACTTATCAATAATTTTTCTATTCTTAATTATGATTCTGAATATTTTTGGTGTAAAGAAAGTAGGAAAAGTTCAATTATTTGTTGTTATAGTTAGTATTTTAGGTTTGATTTCATTATTGTTCTTAGGGTTTCCTCAAGTTAAACAAGAATATATTAATCCATTTATAAAGCATGGAAAGGAAGGGCTAATAGCATCAATTGCGTTTGTATATGTAGCTTATGCAGGAGTTACTAAAGTTGCTGCTATAGCAGGTGAAGTAAAAAATCCTAATAGAAACCTGCCTCTTTCTATGATTTTCTCTCTATTTTTAATAACAATTGTATACACTACTATTTCTTATGTCCTTGTTGGAAATGTTTCATTAGATATATTAAAAGATGACTACAAACCTATTCATACTCTTGCAACAAATTTATCTGGAGAATGGCTTTCAATAACCATAGCTATTATTGGAGTACTCACGCTTATATCTATGGCAAACTCTGGGGTTTTAGCTTCTTCAAGATTTCCTTTTGCAATGGCAAATGACAAACTGTTACCTAATCTATTTACAAAAGTTCATAATAAATATTTAACACCTATAAATACTATTTTCTTTACATGTATTATTATGACTCTAGTCATTCTTTTTCTAGATATAGAAAAAATTGCCAAACTAGCAAGTGCATTTAAGGTAGCGATGTTTATTACTGTTAATTTATGTGTTATAATTTTAAGAGAGACATCTGTACAATGGTACAATCCCTCATACAAATCACCTTTTTATCCCTACATTCAATTATTTGGAATTATTAGTGGATTAATTTTATTATTTTATTTAGGACTAATGCCAATATTAGTTTTATTTTCTATTAGTATTTTAGGAGGCATCTTGTATTTGTTTTATGGAAAAAAATCTTCAAGATCTGGTGTTTTAGGTAATTATGGACACTTACCAGCTCTATCTCTTTTTTTAAAAAAGAAAACACAAACTAATGAATTAAAGACAATAAATACTGAAGGTTATGATATTGATTCAGAATATCATTCTGACAATTCTTCTGTAATTGTTACATTATTGGGTAATGAATATTCTCCAGAAAATCTTACTGAACTAGGAACCTCATTAAGTCTTGATAAAAAGATTAAGGTTGTAAATATTACTGAGGCTCCAGATCAGACTTCACTAGATGCTTTTACTACAAAAACTGCAAAAATTAAATCAATTGAAAGGCAAATTAACAATGTTGGAAAACTTCAAAATGCGAATTTAAATTTTGAACCTTTAATTACCCACAATATCTCTCACTCCATTCAAACTATGAGTGCGTCAAATTTCTTAGAATGGTTAGTATTAGAATGGAATGGTAGAGCATATAATGGACTTCTAATCAACAATCCACTAGGATGGATCTTAAGCAATGTCAATTCAAATTTTGCTCTATTTAAAGATAATGGAATACGGTATTTCTCAGAAATTGTTCTTGCTATAAGACCTAATAGTAAAGATTTAAAACAATTAATAAAGACTACTGCTCAAATAGCAAATTTCTACAATGCAAATTTTACATTATTACATATTGTCTCAGAAAACTATAAAGAATCTGATCTTTTAAACCTAAAGAATAGCTCTAAAAAACATATATCCGAATATTCTGATTTTGCAAAGGTACGTATTGAATGCTCTAATAATCCATTTGAGTGTGTTGAAGAACTGTCCTCTGAATACGACTTACTAGTACTAGGAACTCCAAGAAAAGATACTTGGAGAAGTGTATTATTTGGAACAGGTAAAGATTTATTTGCTACTCAAGCAAATTGTTCGGTATTAAGATTGACTATAAAATCAACTAATTAAGTTATTTTTATATATTTGTATTAGTTTTAAAAAATATAAAAGATAAAATATGGCAGACAATAGAGATGAGATTTATTCAAAATCATTAAGAGCTGGTAGAAGAACTTATTTTTTTGATGTGAGATCAACAAGGGCTGATGACTATTATTTAACAATTACCGAAAGCAAGAGAGATTTTAATGAAGATGGAACTCCATTTTACAAAAAACATAAAATTTACCTTTACAAGGAAGATTTTCAAAATTTTAAGGACCACTTAAATGAAATGGTTGACTACATAATAAATGAGAGAGGAGAAGAAGTTATATCAATACATAAAGATGAAAATTTTTCAGAACCAAAACAAGAAGAATCAAAAGAAAAATCCTCAACTGATTTTACAGAAGTAAATTTTGAAGATTTAGGAAAAGAAAACCAATAATATATTTAAATAAAAACTAATAAAAGCCCATTTTATAATGGGTTTTTTTTATTAAAAACTTTCCGACTTTTGTTAATAAATGAATATCTTTTAAAATAACCTATCTCCTATTATAGTTGTATTTTTGAAACACACAAAAAAAATATGATGGGTAAAATTATTGCAATCGCAAACCAAAAAGGTGGAGTAGGTAAAACAACTACTGCAATGAATCTTGCTGCAGGTTTAGGGGTTTTAGAAAAAAAAGTTCTATTAGTAGATGTAGATCCTCAAGCTAACTCTACCTCTGGAGTTGGATTTGACCCTAGAGAAATTGAAAATGGAGTTTATGAATGTTTAATTGGAAAAGTAAAAGCAAAAGACATAATTTTAGAAACAAAGAGTCCCAATTTATACTTACTTCCTGCGCATATTGACTTAGTAGGTGCTGAACTTGAATTTGTAAATGAAGAAGATAGAGAACAAATGATGAAAAATGCTCTTTCTGAAATTGTGAATGATTTTGACTATATAATTATAGATTGCGCTCCTTCTTTAGGTGTTTTAACATTAAATTCTCTAACTGCTGCTGACTCATTAATTATACCTATTCAATGTGAATACTTTGCTTTAGAAGGGTTAGGAAAATTACTAAATACGGTAAAAATAGTTCAAAAAAGACTAAATCCGGAGTTGACTATAGAGGGACTACTTTTAACAATGTATGATACTCGTTTAAGACTATCTAATCAAGTAGTAGAAGAAGTAAAAACACATTTTCAAGATTTAGTGTTTAAAACAATTATTCATAGAAATGTAACCTTGGGAGAATCTCCTTCTTATGGTGAAACTATTATTATACATGACGCTACAAGTAAGGGAGCTATTAATTATTTAAATCTTGCATCTGAAATACTAGATAATGAACAAAAGAAATTAGAAGAAGAAAACTTAGTGAGTAATGAATAGAAAAAAAAGTGTTTTAGGAAGAGGATTAGAATCTATTTTAAAAAATCCAAATACAGATATTACTAGTAAATCAGAAAAAAATAATATTGTTGGAAATATTAGTACTATTAACATTTCCGAAATTAGTAATAACCCTTTTCAGCCTAGAAAAGAATTTGACCAAGAAAAACTAGAGGAATTAGCACATTCTATAGAGACTTTAGGAATTATTCAACCTATTACAGTTCGCAAATTAGGAAACGATAAATATCAATTGATATCTGGAGAAAGAAGATTTAGAGCTTCGAAAATGGCTGGAAAATCACAAATTCCTGCATTTATACGAATAGCGAACGACCAACAAATGCTAGAAATGGCACTAGTAGAAAATATTCAAAGATCGAATCTAAATCCTATTGAAATCGCTTTATCTTACCATAGACTAATGACTGAATGTAAGCTTACGCAAGAACAATGTTCAGAGCGAGTAGGTAAAAAAAGAAGTACGGTAGCAAACTTTTTAAGGCTATTAAAACTTCCTGAAGAGATACAATCCGCATTAAAAGAAGAAAAAATATCTATGGGACATGCTAGAGCGTTAATAAATGTAAAAGACAAACAAAGTCAGATTAGTTTGTGTAATGATACTATTGCAAATGCTCATTCTGTTCGTATTTTGGAACAAATGGTACGTACTTTTGCCGAAACTGGATACAAACAAACATCCAAAACTCAAAAAAACAATAATAAAATTCAAACTACTTTACCCTTTTATTCTCAACAAGCTATCCACACACTTGGTAGAAATTTAGATAAAGAAATAGAAGTGAAACGAAACAATAAAGGAAAAGGTAAAATAGTTATACCTTTTACTTCAGATGAAGATTTTAAAAATTTAATGGAAAAACTAAACAAATCTTGAAACAAAAAGCGTACATAATTATCTTTTGTACCTTACTATCTTCTGTTGTTTTTTCTCAGAAAATAAAGAAAGATAAATCTCCAAAAAAAGCAGCACTATTTTCAGCAATACTTCCTGGATCAGGACAAATTTACACCGAAAAATATTGGAAAGTACCTATCGTATATGGAGGAATTATTACATCTATTTATTTTATTGAAGAAAACAACAAAAAATACAAAAATTATAAAGAGGCTGCTCTATTGAGTTACGAAATAGGAGAAAATCAATTAGGATATACGTATACAGAACTTAAAACTCTAAAAAATCATTACAGAAGAAATAGAGATGTATCTTATTTTAGTTTGTTGGGAATTTACATCCTAAACATAGTAGACGCATCAGTAAATGCTCACCTATATAATTTTGATGTTTCAGACGATATAAGTATAAATATTAAACCACATTTAAGTTTATACAATTATGGAGTAAATTTATCGCTAAATTTCTAATTTTGTAAAATTAATTTTTAAGATAATGATAAAAGATTTAAAAAACTTAGACAATTGGAATTTATCTAAAAAGCGTAAATTTTTCTGGGTTTTCACAATTGCTTGGGTATTAATTGTATATTTAATTGATGGAGAATGGCTGTACTTTATTCCATTTATTGTTGGGGATATAATTTTTTGGAAAACTATCAATTACACATTCTGGAAAAAAAGAAAGAAGAAAGTAGAAAAAACAAAATCTTGGATCAAAAGTTGGGGAGACGCTATTTTATTTGCTGTAATTGCTGCAACTATTTTACGAACTTTCTTCATTGAAGCTTATACAATACCTACACCTTCTATGGAAAAATCTTTAATGGTTGGAGATTATTTATTTGTTAGTAAAACCTCGTACGGACCCAGGGTACCAATTACTCCTTTATCCTTTCCATTGGTTCATCATACACTTCCAGTTATTGGAGGAAAATCCTATCTAGAATGGCTACAAATACCATACCACAGAATGTCTGGATGGAAAATTGCTAATGCCCAATCTCCAATTGGCGTGGACAGAAACGATTGTGTAGTTTTTAACTGGCCAGCAGAAAGGGAGGGTAGGCCTATAGACAAAAAAGAAAATTATGTTAAAAGATGTGTAGCACTTCCAGGTGATGAGATAAAAATTGAAGAAGGAATTCTATTTATAAACGGTGAAAAAGAAACAAAATACAAATGGATGAAAAAACAGAGAAGGTATTTTGTAAAAACACAATCAGGATTAAATAAAGAGAAGTTATATCTGGACTATGACATCTACCCAACAGATATACAAAAACTCAGGTTTGAAAATGTATATGCAATAAACACTACTGAAAGCGCCATCAAAGATTTAAAGAAAAAACCCTATGTTGATAGTGTTTGGTCTACTGGTCCTCAAGGAGACATTTTTAACAATAAAGTTATGAATCCAGATTATTTCCTTGTACATAATCCTTATAATTGGAACGAGGAAAACTATGGACCTCTTACGATTCCAAAACAAGGAGTTAAGGTAGTGATTACCAAAGATAATATCGCTCTTTACAAACAAATTATTAATAGGTATGAAGGAGAAGAAATGGGAAATCCGGATAACTTCTTAAATATAAAAACAGAGTTAGAGGTAAACGGATCTACAAACTATACCTTTAAACAAAATTATTACTGGTTAATGGGAGATAACAGACAAAATTCTGCAGACAGTAGATTCTGGGGATTTGTTCCAGAAAATCATATTGTAGGTAAAGCCTTATTTATATGGATGAGTTATGACAAATATGGGAAGGGTATCAGATGGAACAGATTGTTCAATTCAGTAAAATAAATTGAAAGTTTTACTTCCAATTTCTTATTTAGGACCCGCTTCCTACTATAGCATTCTTTTACAATCATCCGAAGTTTTTGTTGAGTCAAAGGAACATTTTGTAAAGCAATCAGTAAGAAATAGATGTAGTATATTATCTTCTAACGGAATTCAGATGCTGAGCATTCCTAAAAAGAGAAAATCAGCGGATAAAACACTTATTACAGATATAAATATTTCTAAGACATCAAATTGGCAAAAAATACATTGGCAAGCTCTACTATCATCTTATAACTCCTCTCCTTTTTTTAAATATTATAAAGATCAGTTAGAAGAATTTTATCATACTAATCCATCTACCTTGTTCAAATTTAATTTAAGATTGACTAAGCTAATCCTGTCTTTTTTACAAACTGAAAAAAAGATACATTTTACCTCAGAATATAAAAGAAAATTTGATGGATTAGATTTCAGAAATCATAAATTTAAAAATATTAAAATGGATACATATGACCAAGTTTTTTCTGAAAAAATAGAGTTTCAATCTGATTTATCAGTAGTAGATGTACTATTTAATTTAGGACCAGAAACTA
>CAJXFN010000020.1 GCA_913052655.1 uncultured Flavobacteriales bacterium
ATGTACTTCAAAAATTTCTTTTCTTTCTACTAAATCTGGAAGGTCAACATAAATTTGTCTATCAAACCTTCCAGGCCTAATTAATGCCTTATCTAATACATCAGCTCTGTTTGTAGCGGCCATAACAATTACTCCGGTATTAGTACCAAAGCCATCCATTTCCGTTAAAAGTTGATTAAGAGTATTTTCTCTTTCATCATTTCCTCCAGTCATAGAGTTTTTTCCTCTAGCTCTTCCAATTGCATCAATTTCATCTATAAAAATAATGGAGGGAGCTTTTTCTTTTGCTTGTTTGAATAAATCTCTTACTCTGCTTGCTCCTACTCCAACGAACATTTCTACAAAATCAGAACCTGACAGAGAAAAGAAGGGTACTTTTGCTTCACCCGCAACTGCTTTAGCTAAAAGTGTTTTACCTGTTCCTGGGGGACCGATAAGTAAAGCTCCTTTTGGAATTTTTCCTCCTAACTTTGTGTATTTCTGAGGGGCTTTTAAAAAATCAACTATTTCTGTTATTTCTTCTTTTGCACCTTCTAATCCCGCTACATCATTAAAGGTTACAGAAACATCTTCTTTGTTGATTAATTTTGCTTTTGATTTTCCTATATTGAAGATTTGTCCACCTCCACCAGCAGCACCTCCTCCCATTCTTCTCATAATTAATATCCAGATTCCCACAAAGAATACTAGTGGTAAAATCCAACTTAAGATTTCTCCAAACATCCTATTTTCTTCTCTACTATCAATAATTATTTGGTAATTGTCAGAATTTTTTAATCTTATTTGTTCTTTAACGTCTTTGATATCTGAGTACCTGAACTGTAATTTTGAGGAATTTGTATTATTATTTAATTCTACTTCAGCATAACCGGCATTAGTGACGAATGTTACTGACTTTATCTCATTATTTTCTACTTTATTTAAAAATTCAGTTTCTGTAATACTTTGTGAGGTATTTATTGAAGTGAATTGGATTCCTAAAAATATTAATGCTATAATCCCATAAATCCAATAGATTTTACTCTGTCCTAAAGGAGAATTATTTTTTGGAACTTTTTTATTTGGAGTTTTTTGTGACTGCATGTTATAAATTTTCTATCATTCTTATATTTGCATCTCCCCACAAATCTTCTAATGTGTAGAAGTCTCTAGTTTGTTCTTGAAAAACATGTAATACGATATCAGAGTAATCCATTAAAATCCACTCTGCACTGTTTTGTCCTTCTGTGTTCCAAGGTTTTTCATTTAATTCTTTTGAGACATATTTTCTTACATTATCTGAAATTGAAGAAACATGTATGTTTGATGTACCTGTACAAATTACAAAATATTTACAAACTGCTGTTTCAATATTCCTTAAATCTAGAATTGTCATGTCTTTACCTTTAACTTCCTGAACTCCTTCAATTATTGTTTCTAAAAGAATGTTAGACTCATCTAGTTTTTGTTTGTTCATATATATTTTTTAATTTTCGAGTGCAAAAATAAGAAATTTGTACGGATATTAGCACTCAAAAATGAATCTAGAATTCGAAAAGAAGATTATTCATCTAAAAGATGTAAACTCAACAAATGAGTTTGCTAACAAATATATTGATGAAAATAAAATTCAAGAATCGTTTGTAATTACGGCTGATTATCAAAAATGTGGAAAAGGACAAGTAAACAATAGATGGGATTCAGAAAAAGAAAAAAATTTACTTATTAGTGTAGTATTTTCATACAAAAAAAACATCTCTAATCAATTTGATTTTAATATTATTTCATCTCTTGCTGTTTTAGATATATTACAAGAGTTGAAAGTAGAGAAGGCTAAAGTAAAATGGCCAAATGATATATTGATAAATAAGAAAAAAGTTGCTGGTATTCTTATTAAGAATAAAATTAAAGGAAATGAGATTTATAAATCAATTATAGGTTTAGGTTTAAATGTAAACCAGGAAGTATTTAGAAAATTTAATAGAAAAGCTACTTCATTAAAAATAGAAAAATCTAAATTATTTGATTTGATTGATATTCGAGATAATTTTCTAAAAACTTTAAAGAGTAGACTTTCAAAGAATATTAATAAAAATTATATTGATTATAACAATTCATTGTATTTAAAAGATACGATCTCTACTTTTGAAATAAATGGAGAAAAAAAAGTAGGTATTATAAAAAGTGTAAATAAAAAAGGTTTTTTGTCTCTAGAGACAGAGAATGGGATAGAAGTTTTTAGAATGAAAGAGATTTCTTTTCTATCTTAAATAGTTCTAAGTTTTTCAGAAAGGATACTCAGAAAATCATTAATTGGTTTTTCAACCATCATTTTCATCATCATATTTAGCTCTGCTTTTACTTCTAATCTTGCTTGGCATTTTTCTGAATAATTTGTGATAAAACAATTTAAAGAAAAACTTACAGGACTTTCGCTAGCAGAAAGAGAAATCTTTGAAAAAGGGGTTTTTTCTGTTAATGACATTTCTAGTATAGGCATACCTTTCATTTTAAAAGAGCATGAGTCTTCAGTAGCTTCAAAGTTTTCAATGTTAGAGGGAATTATTTCTTTTAAATTTGTTAAATTACTGAGTTTGTTATATAACTGTTTTGAAGTTAAATTTTCAACTATAACCTCTGGTCCGCTAAATGTTACCATAATTCCTTTTTTTCCATAAAGAAGGATCTTTTCTCCATTCTTGTAATAGAGGAAGTTCCGCTTCTGTAATATAATTTGTTTTTAATGCTTGTGGTAATAAGTTATCATAATCACAAAGTGCAATATATTCAGAGTTAGCATTTTCAAAGTTTTGTTTTGCTTTTTCAAAACCATAGGTAAAAATGGAGACTAGTCCCTTTACGTTCATTCCAGCTTTTCTAAGAGCAGATACAGCTTCTAAACTACTTTTACCACTACTAATTAAGTCTTCAATAAGAATTACAGATTGACCTTCTTCAAAATAGCCTTCTATCTGATTTTGTTTTCCATGTTCTTTTACTTTAGACCTAACATAGATAAAAGGAAGTCCTAATTCTTCAGCAACTAATGCCCCATGAGGAATTCCTGCAGTTGCAACACCTGCAATTACATTTGCTCCTTTATAATGATTTTTCACTATAGAGGCTAATGAGGTTCTGATAAATGTTCTTATTTCTGGAAAAGATAATATTTTTCTGTTATCACAATAAATAGGGGAGTTCCATCCTGCAGCCCATTTAAAAGGATCATTTGGTTGTAAAATAATTGCGTTAATTTGCAATAAAGATTTAGCAACTTGTTTGGCAATATCAATATCGTATATCATGACACAAAAGTATAAAGTTTACATTAATAATGAAGCAAAAATTGTTACAGAAAATTGGAGTGATTTTTGTTCTAATTATACAATCATTAAAGCTGCTGGAGGATTAGTTTTTAATGACAAAAATAAATTACTGATGATTTTTAGAAATGGTAAATGGGATTTACCTAAAGGAAAGATAGAGATAGGAGAGCAAATTGAGGAAGCTGCCATTCGTGAGGTAAAAGAAGAGTGTGGAATTAATGAACTACAAATAGAAAAAAAATTAATAAACACCTATCATACTTATTGTATCAATGGACTTAAAATTCTTAAAAAGACTTATTGGTTTTTGATGAAGACTTCTTTTAAATTTAGTTTAACTCCACAATTAGAAGAAGGAATTACAGAAGTAAGATGGTGTGATGAAGAAAATGTATCTAAGTATTTAAAGAATTCTTACAGTAACATTAGAGATGTAATAAGTTCATTTGATAATTGAGAATTCAGTTAAAATAAAATACTTTTCAATTTACTATTATTTTAATTAGTTGGTATCTATTATTCCTCCAGTAATCTTTACTAGTTCAAGATAAGATTCGTTTAGACTATAAAGAGATTGTAAGTAACTAAGACCTGAATTTAGATAAGCAATTTCAATATCTCTTAAGTTAAAAGAATTGATAATTCCTCTATTATTTTTGTCATTGGCTAATTGATAATTAAGTTCGGCAATTTCAAAAGCATTTTTATTTAAGTTATATATAACTATGGAGTTATTGTACTTTTCATAGTTAATTAAAAGTTTATTCAAAACATTTCTCTTTAGTTTTTCTAAATTTAAATTATTGATATCTTTTCTTATTTCAGATTCTTGTAAAAGGGTTCTGTATTTACCTCCATCATATAATCTGAAGTTAATAGAAAGATTTGTATAATAATTTAGAGTTTCTCCTGTATTATCGCCAGTAAATCCAGAATTTCCTACATCATAAGTGCTTTCATTGTAAGAGGCTCCAGAATTAAATGATATATGAGGATAATAAGCAGATTTTGCTATTGTTATTTCTTGTTTAATTATTTCATTATTTATGCTCTGGTTGAGTATATTAATATTATTTTCTAAGGTTTTATCTTTTAAGTTATTCAGGTTAAATACTTGTATTTCTGAATTCATTTTGTCAGTAAAAACCCAATCTGAGGTTAGATCAACACCCATAACAAGATTAAGATTCTTTATAGCATTGTTTAGGTTTTGTTTCTGTATTAAAAGATTAGAACTATCTGTTAATAATGTGTTTTTAAACTGTAGGAATTCCATCTTGCTACTGACTCCAATATCATATTTTGTTTTTTGATAAATTACTCTTTCTCTAGATAACTTTACTACTTTTTGTAACAGTTCTAGCCTATGTTTTTGTAGAATACAATTGTAATAAGATAGTATTATTGCTTGAGAAGTATTTTCAATTGTAAGAGTTAGATTACCATTACTCAAATATTCTAATTGATTTAATCTTTCTTTACTAGCTTTAATTCTGTACCCATCTAGTAATGTCCAACTTAGATTAGCAGAAGCATTGATAGATTCTGATTTTAATATCTCTTGAATAAAAGAAGTAGGGTTCTTTGACTGATCTGAAACTGCTTGTTCTTGTCTTGTAGAAATATTTAATGTAGGTAATGCTCCTGCGTTTGCTAGATTGTTATTTAGTTTGCTTACTTCTAAATTCTTTTTACTTAGTTGAATATCAAAATTTTGTTTCAGCCCAATCTTTAGTGCATTTTCTAAAGTTAAATTTTCTTGAGAAAAACTAAAAAAAGGAATTATAATCAGAAAGTATTTATAAATTATTTTCATTACTCTTCAAGTTCAATTTGTCTTTTTTGTAATTTAGTAAAAGGTTCTACTTCTATTTTTGTTGGTGGTATTTTACCTCCTCTCCATAGCCACCATCTTGTACGTCTAATATCATTAAAGTATAATATTAATGAAGGAAAATAAAATAATAGTAATATGGTACCAAATAAAACTCCAAATGCTACAGAAATAGCCATTGGTATTAAAAATTGTGATTGAAAACTAGTCTCTAAAATTAAAGGAAAAAGTCCTACAAAAGTTGTTATTGTTGTTAATATAATAGGTCTAAATCTACTATTTCCAGCTGCTAAAACAGCTTTTTTAATATCCATTCCTTCCTCAAGATTTCTGTTAAATCGATCTAACATAACAACAGCGTCATTTACTAAAATTCCGATAAGGGCAATTACTCCCCACACACTCAATGTTGAAAATGGTTTGCCCATTATTCCATGACCTAGAATAGCACTAAAAATACCAACGGGTATTACCATTAAAATTAATCGAGCTTGATAGAAAGATTTAAAATTTAAAGAAATTGTAATAATAATTAAAATGATACTAATCAAAAAAGCAATGCCTAGTCTCTTTCCACTATCAGCAGCTCTTTCAGCTTGCCCCATAATTTTATATTTAACACTAGGAAAATATAAAGATAGGTTTTGTAAATAATCTTTTTCAATTTGATCATTAACTACTCCCGAATATTCAGCGTCAAATAAAGATGCGTCAACTCTAATTTCTTTAGTTCCATCAATATGATTAATTTTTACTCGACCTCTTTTATATTCATATTCGGCTAGTTCGTTTAAATTAATTAGTTGTCCAAGCTTTGTTTTTATTTTTATTTTTTCTAAATCTTGAATACTGTTTCTATCTTTTTCCGGATATTGTACCCAAATTTTGACTTCATCTCTTCCAATTATTAATCTTTGGGCCTCTTCACCAAAGAAACCTTGTCTTATTTGTTTATAAATGTCAAGTTCTGTAAGGCCTAAAGAATATGCTTTTTCTTTTAATTTTAAATGTAATTCTCTGTTACCAACACCTCCATTATCTAATACTTCTTTAACTATGTTAATAGTTGAAATTTTTTCCTTTAACCATTCTACAGATTCCTTTAATTCCAAATCATTTTCAGACTGTAATGATATTGAAACTTCTTTCCCAAATTGTTGGGCACCACCAAAGGTTATTTTGTCCATTTGTAATATCGAATCTTTACTAATTCTACTTTGTAAATCATTCGTCATTTGTATGGTTGAAATTAAATCATTTTCTTTGGAGGAAATTCTTATAGATCCAACATTTGCTCCAGAAACTCCCAAGTTTTCTGTAAAACCTATTGAATAAGAGACATTAGTAATGATTGAGTCATTAAATCTTTCTATTAATTCTTTATTATAATCTTGTATTATGGAATCACAATAATTTAAGAATTTTTGGGTTCTAAATTCACGTTCCCCGGGTTTATAAGCAAATTCAATTTTCACTTCGTTAAAAGGGACAGATGGGAAAAAAGTCCATCTTATATTACCATTAACTAACAATATCAATACTAAAGAAATAAATATAATCGGTGTCCATACATGATATCTGTAATTCATAATGAATTTTTTGTTCAGAATGTTATATTTATCTCTAAGACTGATAATAAATTTTTCTACAACTTTTTTTATTTTAGAGAAAATTGTATTTTTCTCTTGAGTAAAAACTTTTTTATTAGAGAGATGTGAAGGTAAAATCAGAAATGCTTCAATTAAAGAAAATAATAATGCAGCGATTACACTAAAGGCCATTTCTTCCATCATTTCCATTTCACCACCAACAAATAACAGTGTTGAAAAAGCAAATACTGTGGTTAGAACTGAGGTTAAAACAGGAGTTACCACTTCCATTGTACCGTCTAGTGCGGCTTTCATAGGAGATTTACCTTTTTCAAAATGACTGTAAATATTTTCCGCAATAACAATTCCATCGTCTACTAAAATTCCAACCACTAATATCATTCCAAACAAGGAAATCATATTTATTGTCATGCCGTAAAGAATACCAATAGATATCATTCCAATAAAAGAAAATGGAATTCCGAAGGCGACCCATGCAGACAATCTAAAACTCAAGAAAAATCCTAAAACAATTAAAACTAAAATTAATCCTAAAATTAAGTTATCGCTCAAAGTTTCAATTCTTTGATCTAACATGTCGGAGAATTGAAATAAAGTTAATATTTCAAAATCTTTATTTTCCGAATTAAATTTTTTAATATAAGTTTCTAAAGAATTAGCAATTTTTTTTAAATCTTCATCTGGAGTTTTCTTAATAATAAAACTAATAGATCTTTGACCATTTACATATGATTTTATTGGTATGTCGGAGAATTTCATTTCTACAGACGCTACGTCTTCCAATCTAACAATACCTCCGTTTACATTTGATTGTATAACTATTTTATTTATTTCTTCAGCTGTGTTTTTTCTATTATTTGATCTAATAATAATTTCGTCTTTTTTAGTTTTGATACTTCCTCCTGAAATATCAATATTTGACATTTTTATTTTGTTAGAAACTATATCAAAATTTAAATTATGTCTTAAAAGTTCATTTTCATCTAGTTCTATAGATATAATAATTGGAGAATATCCAATGACTTCTAACTGACTAATATTATCATCACTTAATAAATCTTTTTCAATTTGATCAGATTTTTCTTTTAATGACCATAGATCATCTGGTCCATTTAATGCATAAAATCCAACAGTATTACCCATTCCACCCATACCTCTGGATTTTTGTTTTTGTATTGTTGGTTTTTCAGCACCTTCTGGGAAGGAATATATAGCATCTACTGAATTTTTAATTTCTTGAAGAATTTCATCAATATTAAATCCTGCATATGTTTTAACTGTAATTTGAGAGATGTTTTCAGAACTACTTGAAGTAATTTCTTCTATCCCTTCAATTCCATTTAATGATTCTTCTACTCTTGTAGTTATTCCCTGTTCTATCTCTTCAGGAGACGCCCCAGGGTATGCAACATTTATGTAGATTTTATTTGGAGAAAGTTCAGGAAAAAAAGATCTCGGCATTATGCTTAAACTTATGATTCCTACAAGTGCTGTCACAAGTATTATAGCATTTGAGTATATTGGATACTTTATAAAATGTGCAATTATTTTTTTCATCTAAAATTCTACCGGAATAACTTTTGATCCTGTTTTTACATTGACTAGAGGTTCAATTACGACCCTTTCATTATCTTTGATATTGTCTACAATAATATCATTATCTTGTTCTGTAATTATATTTATTGACTTAATTTCTAAAAAATTATTTTCGTTTAAAATAAATATTTCATTATTAGAAATTAATGATCTTCTTGGAATTATACACACGGTCATTTTAGTATAAGTTTCGATTTGTGCATTTAAATACATTCCGTTAAATAAATCTCCATTAATTGATTTTTTTGGAATTTCAACGAATACGGAAATATTTTGTGTTTCCGGATTTACAAAATTACCAATTCTGCTAACAAATCCATTATACTCAATTTCATTGTCATCTGTTAAAGTGACTAAATTACCTACGGATATTAATTTTCGATCCTTATTATTAATGTTTAATTCAACTTCTTTTTTACCATCTCTTATAATTTCAATTATTGGTGTTCCTATGTTTACATTAGTTGAAATATCAATGTAGGACTTTGTAATACTACCATCAAATGGTGCATAAAATTTATATTTTTTCAATCTTTCCTCATCAGATTTTATTGATAAAAATTCAGTGATAATTCTTCTTGAGATGATGAAGTTTTTCTCCTTGGTGCTGTTAAATTTTGGTAATTCTGCTATTTTACTCTCGTAAGTTAATGAATTGAAATATTTTTCCCATTTTGTATATTCATCTGGATAATCTAATTTAATATCTGCAAGAATTGATGAAATAGTGTTTATATAATTACTTTTTTTTGATTCAAGTAAAAGCCTAGTATCACTATCTTTGATTTGAAATAGTAAATCCCCTTTGTTAAAGTAATATCCTTTTTTAATTTTTGAATTAGAAAGGATAGTGCCATTAACTTCAGAGTTAATAGTTGTGTTATTATAACTTAATACTCTACCTGAACTATTAATTTTAATTTTTGATATTTTATTTTTTACTGTTGTGAAATTAACAGTAGGTATTTCTTTTTCAATGTCTATTGATTCTTTATTGTTCTCAGATCTTATTTTTTCCGCATTTTTCACCCCATATGAAATTCCCATATCATAGCTTACTGAACCAACAATTCCAAATAGAATTAAGATTAATATACTTGAAATGATAATAAGTATTTTTCGCATATTTTTATTTTTTTGCAAAATTACTACATTAAAAGTCATTTTGTATCAAATATTGATTTAAATTTTTAGAGTTACTAATTGAATCAATTCTTTGTTGAACAATTTTCAAAAAAATATCTATTTTTTGAAATAATGTCATAAATAAA
Source organism: uncultured Flavobacteriales bacterium (assembly GCA_913052655.1). Classification (GTDB taxonomy): domain Bacteria; phylum Bacteroidota; class Bacteroidia; order Flavobacteriales; family BACL11. Next base: position 9,617 of record CAJXFN010000020.1, read on the forward strand.
GTCTTTTATTTTCCTTGGAAAAATGAGGAAAAATAAAAAATACTTTATATTTAATTTTTTAAGAATGAAATAAACAGCTTCACTTTTAATATAGTAATTATTTTCAGTAAGGGTAATGATTGAGTCTATCTTATGATCTATTGAATATTTTTTTAGAAGTTCAGAAGATTTTTCTGAGTCTCTAGAAATCCATTCTATTTTATTTTCATAATCTCTTTTTTTTAGAGTATTTGCTGTTTTATTACAAAAATTACAATCTGAGTCAAAAATAACTTTCATTTCTAATTTTGTTAAAAAAAAAATATTACAATTATTAATATGATAAAGTTACTTATATTTGTTAAATAAAGAGTTGTTTTTATGAAAAAAAAATTAATTATTTTTATATTGTTTCCTGTTGTTTTGTGTTCACAAAACAAATTAATATTTGATTTACAAATTGGTGATTATGATAATATTAAAAAAAATATTCAGAATGTTAATTCGGAAATTTTACAATTAAAATTATTGATGAAAAACTCTATAATTGAAAAATCAAATTTAATTCAACCTAAAACACCTTTTGAAACTGATGAAGACTATATTAAAAGAGTAGTAGAACAAAATTATCTAGGTTCAGTTAATAAAAGTAAATTTGTTTTTTATTTAGAAAAGTTAAATGAATTAAAGGCTAGAAGAACCTACTACAAAAATTTTGTTTTTGTTTCCGAAAATTTACAACTAAATTTAATTGATTCTAATTACAACGCTAATGATGGAACTTGGATGGTTGATGGATATTACAATCTTTCTGATTTCCAAAATTTAGAAGATACTATAAAAATTAATAATTTCAAGTTAAATATTGATAGGGTTACTGCAAAATATTTATATGAAAACAAAAGTCAATTAAATTATAAAGGTGTTTTTACCTCTAAATATGGTTCGATAAGGTTAATTGGTTTACAAATTATTCTGTCTAATGATGATTTAAGTTCTGATTTCTCAGATAGCAGAATTTTAATGACTCATAAATTTGATAACTTTGATGAACAAAAAATTATACTTCCAAGATTCAGCACATCTTCTTTGATAAATTCTCGAGATAGTATGATGCGTGAAACAACAATAGAATACTTCGATTCAGAAATAGATGATATAAAGTTTTTAAAGCTAAGTAATCACAATAAAGTTTTAGCCTATGGTTCAACAAATAGATTATCTTTATTTTTCCTTGATTCAAACAAACATTTTGATTTAATTTTAGCTGAGGAAGTTTCAGTTGAAAAAAGAAAAAGAAGCAAATACGACGATAGTATGTATTATTACTCATATATTCAATCAAATATTGATGATTTGAATTTTTCAAGTAACTTTAAGGAAAAAAATAAAAAATCTGTTTTAGAAATCAAGGATGTTGAATTTTCACCAAATGATTCTTTGCTTATTATATCATTTAATAAGTATGATGTTAAGAGAACAGTGGATAAAGGAATGAATAGAGTATTTGACAATCATTATATTTTTTCTTACAATGTTAGAAACAAAGCGTTTCATGAAGTTACAAAAAATATAAATGTATCTGATCGAGATGAATATTTAAATATTACCTTTCCTTTTCAAGAGAATGATAATTTTTATGTGATTAAAAGAGGGTCAGATGAAATTTTAAAATTTAATTTAGTTAACTATAACTCTTTAAGTTATAATACTAGTCATCTTCATCCACAGGACTTTATGATAAGTTATGATAATAGTTTTTTGTTAGTTAATGGAGAATATGGTAACGATCTTCTTTTTGATATAAATAAAAATTCATATTATAAAAATTATAGTTTGCCGGCTAATTATTACGTTATGTTTCCAAATTACAAGAACTCTTATGAATATGATTTACCATTTGATATAAATTCAAACAAAAATTATGATATTAGATGTCCTAAGTGCACTTACAATTATTTAAAACTTACTGATAAAAATATCTTTGAATGTAATTCTTGTTCAAACTTAAAATATGTGTTAATCAATGAAAAATTTTATGAGTATGATAATGCGACATCAAGTTTATCTTTGAATTATAAAGACCTATTTGTCCAAACAGAATGGAGAGGTTTTAATTTAATTTTTTCTACCGATCATGCTTGTAGATACAAATATGGATATTTAGATAAATGTGGAGACTGTGTTGGTGGTGCTACCGGAAAAGAACCATGTAAAAAAGACTGCAATGGGATATACGGAGGAAAAGCTTTTCTTGACAATTGCAAGAAATGTGTTGGTGGAGCGACTGGTATTTTACCAAATTTAGATATTGACTCATGTGGAGTTTGTTTCGGTGACAACAGTTCTTGTAAAGATTGTTTTGGCATAATTAATGGATTAGCCTACATTGATAATTGTGGAGATTGTGTTGGTGGAACTACAAATAAAGTTGAATGCATACAAGATTGTTATGGTACCTATGGAGGCACAGCTATTTATGACGAATGTGGAAACTGTGTTTATGGAAAATCAATATTGATGCCATGTGAGATTATTTATAAAAAAGATAAAATTATTTCAATATCTCAAGAAAGTATTGACGGACATTTAGTATACAAAGAAACTAGATACGACAATGGAATTATTAAATCAAAAGTTTCTTTTAAACAAGATGATAGGTACGAAAAGTACTTTAATCGAAAGGGAGAATTACATGGATTAATAAGGTATTTTTATGAAAATGGTCAATTGCAAAGTGAAATTGAATATTTTAATGGGAAGATAAAAGTCAAGACACATTTTAAATTTCATTTAAATGGAGTTGTTTCACACAAAATCAATATGTATGGTAAGTACGGAATAATTAAAGAATTTGATAGTAATGGTCGAAGAATTGATAGATACAAATGTGATAGATACGGAAATAGGATTGATTATTAACAATTCACAATGAGTAATATTTTATATTTTATATTAATAGTTACTTTTTTTGTGTCCCCAATCAATGACCCATGTAGTGAATTTAATTTAGAGGCTAAAAGAAAGATTTCAGAGCTAAAAAATATTTCTTACAAATTAAAAAATCCAGAGTATTTTACTAAAAATGAACTTTTATCAGTAGTGTTGCCAGAGTATGTAATGTATGACAAGTTCACAAATTATATTGAGAAAGCTTACACTAAATTTACATATAATTTAAATTTTGACGCATGGTACAATACATCTATTGGACCTTTTCAGATGACTCCTAATTTTATTAGTAATTGTATAGTGAAATCAGATCCAGGAATAATTGAGGATCCCTTGTTTTTACATGTCTATATGAATAATCACAAAGCAATAGTTGAAAATTTTGAATATTTTACTTCAATTAAAATTCAATGGGAGATTTTGAGTCTATTTGAGAGAATATATATAGCTGAGTCAAATGGAGATATTAATTATCTTAGAAATATTTATCATTCTGGAGATAATTACTCTTATGAATTTTCTAAAATTAATTGTCAAAAGAAAAAATACAAAGACTGGTCTGATTATCTCAAATCATATTTAGATTAATATTTAAAAAAATATTTTTTAACAAATATCACTTTCCGATACAGAATTTTCCAAAAATGTTCTCGAGCAAAGTGTCAGTTGTCACTTCTCCAGTAATTGATCCTAAATGGAAAAGTGCTTGTCGAATGTTTGTTGATAGAAAATCACCAGATATACCATCTTCCATTCCGTTTATCACACTTTCTATTTCGTCTAAAGTAAGTTGTAACTCTTCAAAATGTCGTATATTAGTTACGATACTTTCATTATCAGATATTGAAGTTGTATTTACAAACTTAATTAACCTTTCTTTCAGATTTTCTATTCCTTTTCCGTTTTTTGCAGAGATGGATATAGTTTCTTCACCTATAGATATCTTCGGATTTAAGTCTGTTTTATTAATAACAACAATTATTTTTTTAGAATGAGTTTCTTTTATTTTTTTTAGTTCCTGAATCTGATTTTCAATTACTTGGGTAGAGTCTATTAAAAACAGAATAATTTTGGATTCAAGAGCTTTGTCAAAAGATTTTTTAATTCCTAGATTTTCAATAGTATCTGATGTTTTTCGTATTCCTGCAGTGTCAATAAATCTAAATTTAAATCCTTCAATATTTAATTCATCTTCTATGGCATCTCTAGTAGTGCCAGCTATGTTTGATACAATTGCTTTTTCTTCATTTAATAAGCTGTTTAATAGGGTAGATTTGCCTACGTTAGGAGCTCCTAATATTGCTACAGGTATTCCATTTTTTATTACATTTCCAAGATTGAAAGATTGAATAAGTTTTTCTAATTCTTTTTTAATTTCAGATAGTAATGTAATAAATTGTTTTCTGTCGGCAAATTCTACATCTTCCTCGGAAAAATCTAATTCTAATTCTATTAGGCTAGCAAAATCAATAAGTTTAGTTCTTAAATTTTGTAGTTTTTCTGAAAATCCACCTCTTAGTTGATGCAGTGCTGTTTTATGAGCAGCTTCTGTTTCCGATTCAATTAAATCTGAAATAGATTCTGCTTGAGATAGGTCTAACTTCCCATTTTTAAAAGCTCTCATACTAAATTCTCCAGCAGTTGCAGTTCTACATCCTTTTTCTATGAGTATTTGCATTATTTTATTTTGAATAAAAGTAGATCCATGGCAGGATATCTCAACACTTTCTTCTCCTGTGAAGGATTTAGAATTCTTAAATATGCTAACAAGTACTTCATCAATTATTTTTTTGTTCTCAAGAATACTTCCGAAATGTATAGTATGACTATCTGCATTAAGAAGATCTTTACTAAATACTTCATTGCAAATTGATATTGCTTTCTCCCCAGAAATTCGTATTACTGCAATAGCGGACATACCCCCTCCAGTGGTTATAGCGCATATAGTATCTTCCAGATTAAAATATTTCATTTTGCAAAAGTATTTAAAATCCTTTGTAAAATGCTATTTTGTAGTAGTTT
>CAJXFN010000021.1 GCA_913052655.1 uncultured Flavobacteriales bacterium
ATGACTACCTGATTGCAAAAGCAAATGCATTCAATCTAAAATATAATGAAAGTAATCAGGAACCTCCTAAAGGAAAAAGATACAAAGTTCAGATTGGAAGATTTACAGATGATATTCCATCTTATTTAATCAATAAGTTCTTAAGCTATGAAGACCTAGAAAGTATCCCTCAAGAAGATGGTTCTTTTATATACGCTGTTGGTGACTATCAGATTATTGATGATGCAGAAAATAGACAAATGAATATTGAAACAAAAGACAGATTAGCTGAAACTAGTATTATCGTTGTTGAAAATGGATTTGTTAGTTACTATGAATATCCTGTTGAAGAAAAAGAAGTAGAAGAAGATTTACTTACTAAGAATGATGAAGTTACTGATATAAAAATATCTTCTGATTCGACTGAATCAATTCAGTCTAATGAAACAAAATCAGAAACGATTGCTGAAAATAAAGATAGAGTTATATATAGAGTTCAACTAGGATATTTTGAAAAAGAACTTTCTTCTAATATATTTGAAGGATTGAATGTTATTTCAGTAAAGAAAGGTATTGGAACATTTTATTTAATTGGATCTTTTACAAAATACCAAGAAGCGCTTATAAAATTATCTGAAATGAAAGCTAGAGGATTTAATGACGCATTCATTGTTACTTATAAAAATGGAGAAAGAATAAATATTAGCACTGCAATTACTACTCAAAAAAGAAATAGAAAGACAAAGAAAGAAACAGAAACTGTAATAATTGAGGAAAACACTCCAGAGTATAATATACAGTTTATTGTACAAATTGGAGTTTGGAATAACGATATTAGTAGTGAAACTCAACAAAAGATAGAATCAATTGGAGGAGCCGAGAAAATTCTAGACAAAGGAAATTTATATAAATATATTGCTGGAAGATTTTCTTCTCTATCAGAAGCCGAATTTAGAAAATCAGAAGTAGTTCAAATTGGTTTCTCAGACGCATTTATTTATGCTTTAAAAGATGGAAAGAGAATTAAAGTTAAAGAAGCTGTAAGACTTTTAAATGAATAATAAAAAGAGAGAGGACTGTCTACAAACTTTTTTGTTTAGATTTTTTTGATCCCTCATAAATATCAAATCTTAGAAATCTACACTCTAATTTACCATTAAAAACTTTAATCTTTTTAGAAGGCCTTAATCCTATCATCTTTAAATTCTCTAAATCTGATGATATAAGCCAAACACTAGTTCCTTGGTAATTATGTTTGAGTGTATCTCCAATTTTTTGATAATACTCATTTATACTAATGGGCATTCTTTCACCATATGGTGGATTAAAAATTACATGAGTATTAGGTTTTATATTAGATTCAAAGAAATCCTCTATCTTAACTTTTATTTGATCTCTCATTAAAGCATTATTAATGTTCGCTCTACAAGAACGTAAAGATTTTTGAAATTTATCAGAACCGGAGATAATTCCATAATATTTTTTCTCTTTTTCTAATGAAACATCTCTAATTTTTTCCCATAAATCTGAGTCAAAATTTTTCCATCCTTCAAACCCAAAGCGTTTACGAAATATATTTGCGGGAATATTATTTGCAATCATAGCCGCCTCTATCAAAATAGTTCCTGAACCACACATAGGATCATGAAAGTTAGAAATTTGATTCCAGTCAGAAAGTAAGATTAGACCAGCTGCTAAAACTTCATTTATTGGAGCGTCTATTGTAGAAACTTTATACCCTCTTTTATGTAGTGAATATCCAGAACTATCTAAAGAAACTGTAAATTTATTCTCCCTTACATGAATATTAATCTGAACATTTGGATACTCTAGATTTACGTTAGGTCTTTTTCCATAAGTATCTCTAAAGAAATCCACTATAGCATCCTTAGTTTTTAATGCAGTATATTTACTATGAGAAAATATTTCAGATTTTCCAGAAGATTGAATCGCAAAGGTATCATCTACTCCAAAATATTGTTCCCAATTATGATAGTATATTTTTCTATATAGATCTTTTTCATTTCTTGCTTTAAATTCAAAAATTGGTTTAAGAATTCTAATTGCAGTTCTAAGATTTAGATTGGCTTTATACATAAAACCCTTATCACCTACAAATTCAACTGCACGATTTAAAATATTGATATGTTGTGCTCCTAATTTCTTTAACTCCTCCGCTAACACTTCCTCCAGGCCCAACATAGTAGTAGCTACCATTTTATAATTCTGATCATTCATTTATAATAATTTTTTCTTAAAAAGAAGGAGAAAATACTATTCCTTAATTACAATTTAAATAACAATTTTCATTTTTAGGAGCAAATAATTTGTTAGGACAGAATTAAACAAAAAATTTACAACTAATTCTGGACATTTTTTCTACTTTAATAAACTTACAATAAGGATATTTAATTTTAGATGTAAAAATTATTTTCATAAATACAAATATAGGAGTTTTAAAACTAGAAAATTACATTCAAAGATATAATAAAAAAAGGTCCATCATAATGACAGACCCTCTCTTAAATAATAACTAAAACTAAATCAGATTAAGACAATGCACTTACATGTTTTGTCAATTTCGATTTTAAGTTTGATGCTTTATTTTTGTGTATAATATTTCTCTTTGTAAGCTTATCTAGCATTGCAACAACCTTTGGTAATAATGCAGAGGCTTCTTTCTTATTTCTTAAAGATCTTAGTTTCGAAACAGCATTTCTAGTTGTTTTGTGAAAATACTTATTCAACAATCTTCTTTTTTCTGATTGTCTGATTCTTTTAATTGCAGATTTATGATTTGCCATATTCTTTAATTTAATTTATGTAGCCCGACGGGGAATCGAACCCCGGTTACCAGGATGAAAACCTGGCGTCCTAACCACTAGACGACCGGGCCAGCTATTTCTAAAAATTTGGATTGCAAATGTATACTTTTTTTATTATTTCACAAAAAAATAATTTATTTGTTTTCATGAGAAAATTTAAATCCTAGAGATTTTGAGGTTCGGAGTTTATGTGAATTGTTCATATCTAGTATTTGATGTACATTCACTCTGTTGACATCCTGAAAATTAGGAGTTATTAAATCAAAATTTAAAGTAAAGATCATAGATTGGTCTACAATACTATCAATATAGTCATCATTTAATTCCTGATTAACAAATTCATTATAGAGAAAACCTAACTGTTTTTCGCCCTCAACTAAAAAATGATTGTCTTTGTTTATAAAGATTCTAGCAACTAAAAAACCAACATCATTAAACCTATTGTATTTGAAAGAGTCGTTTAAAAAATTATATACATGAATTACTCCACAGAAACTCCTTAGGGGATCGTCTTTTATGTAAGATGTCTTTTGGATAGAATGATTATTTGGAAAATCAAACACATTAGAGTGCATATGAAAAATTAATCTATCACCAGAAAAGCTAATATGCGATTCAAAATCTCCTTTTCTATGAAAGCTAATCTCTACAAACTTATCTTTATCTTTCATTACTTGTGATAACTTAGATGCTTTTTTTTCTAAGATGTTTGTAAGTTTCTTAAAAGCTACAAGTGTAGTTCTAAAAACCTCTTGCTTTGTAGAGGATTTAGATTGTAATAATTGCAATATTTGATTATTTTCTGTCATATTTAATATGCTTTAGCAAACAAAACTTTTCTAGCAGATCTCTTTCCTGAGTATATACAAACACCCTCTTCATTAGAGATATCTTGAGGAATACATCTGATAGTAGCTTTTGTTTGTTTTTTTATTTTTTCTTCTGTCTCGCAGGAACCATCCCAATGAGCATAAACAAACCCCCCTTCTTTTATGTAATCTTTAAACTCATCAAATGTATTTGCTGTAAAAGTATTTTCTTTTCTAAAAGTATCTGCTTTATCGTACAAATTTTTTTGAATTTTATCCAATAAATCAACTACCTTATTTCCTATATCAGAAATTTGAAAAGTTTCCTTTTCCATAGTATCTCTTCTCGCTATTTCAATTGTCTGATTTTCTAAATCTCTATTGCCAAGAGCTAACCTTAAAGGAACTCCTTTTAATTCATATTCTGCAAATTTCCACCCTGGTTTATGTGTGTCTCTATCATCAAACTTTACAGATACTCCTAATTCTTCTAACTCTCTTTTTACTTGTAAAGCTACTGCAGAAACAGCCTTCAATTGTTCATCTCCTTTATATATTGGCACGATAACAACTTGATAAGGCGCTAATTTTGGAGGAAGCACTAATCCCGCATCATCTGAATGAGTCATTATTAAGGCTCCCATTAATCGAGTAGAAACTCCCCATGATGTAGCCCAAACATATTCTTGTTTACCTTCTTTTGTTGTAAACTTCACATCAAAAGCTTTTGCAAAATTCTGACCTAAAAAGTGAGAAGTTCCAGCCTGAAGTGCTTTACCGTCCTGCATCAATGCTTCAATACAATAAGTTTCTAACGCTCCCGCAAATCTTTCACTCTTTGTTTTTGTTCCAATAATTACTGGCATAGCCATAAAATCTTTAGCAAATGTTGCATAAATATTTACCATTTGTTTAGTTTCCTCGACAGCATCTTCTTTTGTTGCATGTGCGGTATGACCTTCTTGCCACAAGAATTCTGCTGTACGCAAAAATAATCTTGTCCTCATCTCCCATCTAACAACATTTGCCCACTGATTTACTAAAATTGGTAAATCTCTATACGATTGTATCCATTTTCTATAGGTGTCCCAAATGATAGTTTCTGAAGTAGGGCGAACGATTAATTCCTCCTCTAATTTCGCTTCAGGATCTACTATAACTCCATTTCCATCAGGATCATTTTTCAGTCTATAATGTGTAACCACTGCACATTCTTTTGCAAACCCATCAACATGACTTGCTTCCTTACTAAAATAAGATTTTGGAATAAAAAGCGGAAAATATGCGTTTTCATGTCCTGATGCCTTAAACATTCTATCTAACTCCGCTTGCATCTTTTCCCATATTGCAAAACCATAGGGTTTTACTACCATACACCCTCTTACTCCAGAATTTTCGGCTAAATCTGCATTCTGAACAAGATCGTTATACCATTGTGAATAGTCTTTTTCTCTAGATGTTAACTTTTTTGCCATTTTTTATATAAAATATTGTAATTTTATCCCAAAATTCTCGTTAGATAAAATGAGAAGGCAAATTTAATAAATTAAACTATCTTTGATTACTTTAGTCAAACTAAAAAATGAAAATATGAAAACTAAAATTTCTTACCTAATTTTTTCACTATTCACAATTAGTTCTTGTACAACAAGTTATTATACTAACAATTATTATGATCCTAATTATTTAACTTCAGATGAGTTTATTATTACAACACCTGTTAAAGAAAATAATAATGATGTTATAGAAGAAGATTATGAAGAATTAGAACTTTTAGGAGTAGATACTTTTACACATGAAGAAGGAACAACTATAATAAATAATTATTACGAAAATAATTCACCACATAATTTCTATTACTCTTCAAGAATAAGACGTTTCCATAGACCATACTATAGTTATAATTATTATGGGAATTATTATACAAATAGTTATTGGTACTCAGGAAATCCATACCATTATGGAAACAGTATTTATTACAGTTATGTATGGAATTCTCCTTATTACTATGGAGGATATGGGTATTATGATCCTTTTTATGATTATTACTCATATTATTATACCCCTTATTACTATGGAGGGTATTATAACTATCATCATCATGGAAATTATCATGGATGGAACCATACTCATACAACTAATTCTACAGATTATGTATTTGGACACAGAGGAAGTTTTTCTGGAAGGAATAGACACTTAACAGTCGAATCAAATTTAAAAAATAGTATTAATAATACAACTAATACTTCCTCTTCTATTAAACCCAACAATATTTCTGTAATCAAAACAAAAAGTAATTCTAATGATTTTATTAAATCAACTAATAAAGATAACTCTACAATAAAAACTAACTACAACATCATTAAAACAAAACACAATACAAATAACACTATAAATAAATCCAATACAAAAAATACAATAGACAAAAAAAATACCACAAGAAGTTATTCTAATAAAAATACAACAAAGACTAATAGAAGTTATAACAAATCTAATCAATCCACTCCAAACAGAAGTTACAACAACTCTAGATCAAGAAACAACTCATCAGGAGGAGGTAGAGGTTCCGGAGGAAACAGAAGTGTAAAACCAAGAAAATAAAAAAATGAAAAAAAATTTACTACTATTAATAGTATTTTTATTCGCTACTCAATTATATTCACAAAATGAAATTGACGCATTAAGATATTCTCAACAAAACATTTTTGGAACAGCAAAATTTAATTCAATGGGAGGTAGTTTTGGTAGCTTAGGGGGAGATTTTAGTAACTTAAGTTTTAATCCTGCTGGAATTGGACTTTACCAAAATTCAGAATTAACCTTTACACCAATCTTATCTATGACGGAAGTAAATAGTTCATTGAATGGAAATACGTTTTATAATAATCAATATGGAATTAATATCAGTAATTTTGGATTTATAGCTACTGGAATAAATAAAGACGATCAATGGAAAAGAATCAATTTAGGATTTGGATGGAATCAACTCGCAAATTATGATAGTAGGTTTTTTACTATTACAAAAAATTCTCATTCTTCATTAGCAGAATTAATCTTGGAACAAGCTCAGGGAAACACAATAGATAATTTGGATTATTGGGGAGCAGAACCAGCTTTTTGGAGTGACTTAATAGACTTGGAAAATAACTTTGTAGACACAAATACAGGATGGTATGCATTTGATAATGGAAATTATATTTCCCACGCAAATCCTAATGTTGAAAAAACTCAAAGCAAACAAGTGAATTCAGTTGGAGACATGGGGGAATACGTATTTTCTCTAGGTACATCATATGAAGAAAGAGTTTATTTCGGAGCAACTATTGGAGTGCCTTCAATACAGTATACAGAAACTTCTAGTTATACAGAAAGTGATTTTGCAGATACGAGTCAAGATTTAAGTAGTTTTGTTTATGAAGAAAATTTACTAGCTTATGGTAGTGGAATAAATCTTAAAATTGGAACGATTGTTAGAGTTGGTGAAAACACAAAATTAGGAGGAGCAATTCATAGCCCTTCCTACATTTCTATGGAGGAAAACTATAATACTTCAATTACTACTAATTGGAAAAATGGAAATAATATTACAGAAAACTCACCTATCGGATATTTCACATATCAAATTACAACTCCATGGAAAGTAATAGCTAGCTTCTCCTCAGTAATAAATAATCAATTTTTAGTAAATGCAGAATTAGAGAGAATAGACTATAGTTTCACTCAACTTTACTCTGATAGATATCAATTCACCGATGAAAATAATATCATTAAAGATTTATACGGAGAGGCAACAAATATTAGAGTAGGAGCTGAAGCAAATTTAAATCCTTTTAAACTAAGAGCTGGATACGCACTATATGGATCACCATATAAGAACAATACCGAATTTGAGATGGAAAATTATAGCGCTGGAGCAGGAGTTGACTTTGGATCTTCTTTCATTGACTTTAGTTATACTATATCTAATTACTCCTCAGAATATAGTATGTATAATCCTGATACGGAAACTAGAGCATTACTAAATAGTGAAAGTCATTATTTACTATTTACTCTAGGATTCAGATATTAAAATAAAAAAAGGAATCTTTCAGATTCCTTTTTTTATACAATATTTGATTTATAATTTTTCTGATAGAATATTAGAATCGACCAATATTCGTCCACAATGTTCACAAACAATTACCTTTTTGTGAAGTTTAATGTCTAATTGTTTTTGAGGAGGAATCTTATTAAAACATCCTCCGCAAGCATCTCTATCAACAGAAACTAATGCTAATCCGTTTCGAACGCTTCCTCTAATTCTATTATATGATGATAGCAATCTATTATCTATTTTCTTCTGAGCTAATTGTGATTTTTTCATTAACTCCTTCTCTTCCTTTTCTGTTTCTGAGGTAATTTCAGAAAGTTCTGATTTTTTAGTCTCTAAATCTTCTTTATTTTCAGTTAATATTTCAGCTGTTGAAGCAATAAGTTCTTCTTTCATAACTACTTTAGCTTTAAACTCATTAATTTGTTTCTCTGAAAGCTCTATTTCTAACTCTTGAAACTCAACCTCTTTTGTTAAGGATGTAAATTCTCTATTGTTTTTAATATTATTTAATTGAGTTTTATATCTTTCAATTAACTCTGTAGAATTTTTAATTGATTCTTTTTTAGTTTTTATATCATCTTTTAGAGATGATTTATCTTCTTCAAACTTCTCTAATCTTGATTCTAATCTCACAATCTCATCTTCAAGATCCTGTATCTCTACAGGCAATTCACCTCTTACAATTCTTAATTGATCAATCTCTGAATCTACACATTGTAAATCAAATAATGCTTTTAATTTTTCTTCAACTGATATACTAATTGATTTTTTTGCCATTTTACAGGTAATTAATTGGGTTTGTATTCACTTTTGATAACAAGACGGCAAATTTACTAAAATTATTGATAAGCAAGTCATAAATTAAGTTCTTTGTAAACTGTTCACTTTCATAGTGTCCAATATCTGCAATTATTAGATCATTTTCTGCATTAAAAAACTCATGGTATTTAAAATCTGAACTTATAAAGATATCTGAATGTACCGACTTAGCTTTATTCAATAAAAAACTACCACTACCTCCACAAATCGCTACACGTTTGATAGTATCTTTTACAATTTCAGTATACCTTATACAATCTGTTTTCATTACAGATTTTAATTTATGAAGAAACTCTATTGAAGAAATCTCATTATCTAACTCACCAACAATTCCAGATCCAACATCCTGAAAAACATTTTCTAGTAAATATATCTGATATGAAACCTCCTCATATGGATGAGTTTTCTTCATCTCATTTATCAATGTAATTTCAATTTCTTTAGGATAAACAAGTTCTATCTTAACTTCCTCTACTGTTTTTTGAAATCCTATTTCTCCAATAGCAGGGATCGCTTTATCTAATGGAAAAAAGCTCCCCTCTCCATAAGTTTGAAATGAACAATTCTTATAATTACCAATTTTTCCAGCTCCAACATTAAATAACGACTCTTTTAACTCTTCAACATTTTCCTTAGGAACATATACTACTAGTTTTCTTAATGAATCTCTCTTTGGCGATAAAATTTTTTGATTCTTTAAATCTAATAAATCAGCAATTTTACTGTTTACTCCTCCAATAACATTATCTAAGTTTGTATGAATAGCATATATTGCAATATTATTTTTAATGGCTTTAATTATAGTTCTTTCTACATGATTTGTTTCTGTTAATTTCATGATCCCAGAAAAAATTATGGGATGATGTGCGATAATTAAATTACATCCATTTTCGATTGCTTCATCCACAACCTCTTCAGTACTATCTAAACAAACGAGAGCAGAAGTAACTTCATTCTCTCTATTCCCAACAATTAGACCTGAATTATCATAATTCTCTTGATAATTTAGTGGAGCTATTGTTTCTAAAAATTGAATAATATCTTTAATTTTCATTTTCCAAATATACAAATAGTTAAGATATGACTATCTTTGCCATATGAGATTTTTGCTTCTTCCATTTTATTTAGTTTACGGATTAATTATATCAATACGTAATATATTATTTGATTGGAAAATATTAAAATCAAAAACATATGACATTCCTATAATTTGTGTTGGAAATATTAGTGTTGGAGGTACAGGAAAAACTCCTCATATTGAATATCTAATAAATTTACTTTCTGATAAAAAGTTAACCATTTTAAGTAGAGGATACGGAAGGATATCCAAAGAAAAAAAAATAGTTACAATAGATTCAAATTATCTAGATGCAGGTGACGAACCTTTACAAATAAAACAAAAGTATCCACATACTAACGTTATTGTTGCTAGGAATAGAAGAAAAGGAATAGAAGAAATATTAAAGAAACATCCTAGTACAGATATAGTATTAATGGATGATGGCTTTCAACATAGATGGGTTGCGAAAGGTTTAAATATTATTTTAAACAATTACTCTAGACCTATTTATTCTGATTGCTTAATGCCAATTGGTAGGTTAAGAGATTCCAAATCTTCCATTAATAGAGCAAATATTATAATAACAACTAAGTGTCCAAATATTAATGAAAAGGAAAAAAAATATATCTCAAAAAAACTTAATTTATCAAATAAACAAAAATTATATTTTTCATCTGTAGAATACGGTAAATGTAGAGAGATTTTCTCAAATAAAATATTTGATGATATAAACGGGTATAATATACTTTTGGTTAGTAGTATCGCAAATGCAGAAGATTTAAAAATCTTTTTAAAAAGTAATCAAAATTTAGTAACTCATCTTTCTTTTCCTGATCATCACAAATACTCTAAATCAGACATCAAAAATATCTTAATAAAATTTAACTCTTTTAATTCTGACAAAAATATTATCTTGACCACCGAAAAAGATAAAGTAAAACTCGTCAATTTTAAAGATAATTTTAAAGATAATAAAATCTATTTTATTCCTATTAAAATTAACATACAAGATTCCGAGAAGTTTAATAACGAAATAATACAATATGTTACTGAGCATAAAAGAAAGCGTTGACTTTATAAAAGATAAAACTAATTTTCAAGCAGAGATTGGTATCATTTTAGGCACCGGACTTGGTGGGTTAGTTTCTGAAATTGAAATAATACATTCAATACCATACAAAGATATACCTCATTTTCCTCTCTCAACTGTAGAAGGACACTCAGGGAGACTAATTTTAGGTAAATTAGGTGGAAAGAAAATTATCGCTATGCAAGGAAGATTTCATTTTTACGAAGGATACACAATAGATAAGGTTACTTTTCCAGTGCGAGTAATGAAATTCTTAGGTATTGAATACCTAATAGTATCTAATGCGAGTGGAGGTGTAAATCCAAATTTTGAAGTCGGAGATTTAATGATTTTAGAAGATCATATTTGTCTTATTCCAAATCCTTTAATTGGAACGAATCTAGACGATTTAGGACCAAGATTTCCGGATATGAGCGAACCCTACGATAAAAACCTCATTAAACTTGCAGAGGATATTGCTCATGAAAAAAATATTCAATTGAAAAAAGGAGTATACGTAGCTCTTTCGGGTCCTACTCTTGAAACTCCTGCAGAATATAAATACATGAGAATAATTGGTGGAGATACTGTTGGTATGTCTACCGCACCAGAAGTGATTGTTGCTAGACATATGAATATCCCTTGCTTTGCTATGTCGGTGATCACAGATTTAGGAGTTCCAGGAAAAATTAAGAAAGTAACACATGAAGAAATACAAAAGGTTTCTGAAAATGCAGAACCAAAGTTAACATTAATAATAAAAAATTTAATTTCAAAAATATAAATATGAAACACTTACTTCTTACTTTAAATATTTGCATTTATAGTATATCTGCTTTTTCTCAAACAAACGCCAATCTATTATTTCAATGGGACGACCCATCTTTGATTGGATCTAGTATGTATGACAACACATATAATGAATGCTGGGGATTTAAAATAAATGATCATGAAATTGCAGTAATAGGATCTACTGCTGGAACTCACTTTTTTGATGTTACAGATCCTCAAAATAGTACAGAAGTCGCATTTGTTGCTGGAGCATATACAGGTGCCGGTGTTATACATAGAGATTATCATGATTATAATGGATATTTGTATGCGGTTTGTGATGAAGGAAACTCAAGTACTCTGCAAATTATTGATATTTCAAATTTGCCAAATAGTGTTACAACAGTTTATGATTCAGATTCATTATTTCAAAAGGCTCATAATATTTTTATTGATACTAATACTGCGAAATTATATGCTTGCGCTGTAAAACATGTAAATCCCACAAGTTATACAGCAATGGACATATATTCTTTATCAAATCCTACTCTACCAAACTTAATTTACACCTATGATGAAGTAGGACATGTTCATGATGCATACGTCAGAAATGACACTGCTTTTTTAAATTGCGGTAACGATGGATTTAAAATAATAGATTTCACTTATTTAGATGTTCCAGGGGGAATGGCTCCAATAGAATTAGCTTCATTAAGCACTTATCATGATGCAGGTTATAATCATTCTGGATGGCTTTCAGATAATGGTAAATTTTATGTAATGATGGATGAAAATCATGGATATGATGTAAAAATATTAGATGTTTCTGATTTTAATAACATTACCGAAATTTCTATTTTTAACTCAGGTACAAATCCTCAGTGCATGGCACATAATGGAATTATAAAAGGAAATTTATTATACATATCCTACTATCATGACGGGTTGAGAATTTTTGACATCTCAGACCCGTATAATCCTAATCAGATTATTTATTACGACACGTATACTCCATCATCCTACAATTCTTATAAAGGCGCTTGGGGCGTATATCCATATTTACCCTCAGGAAATATAATTGTTTCAGATATGCAAACAGGTTTATATATTTTAGATTGCTCAACACCTACAAACATTGTTGATCATCAATCATCTATTTCATCTATATATCCAAACCCTGTTTTTTCAAGTTTCACAGTAAACAGTTCTGCTAATAGAATTGAAATAACTGATATTTCGGGTAGAATAATTATAGAAGAAAATTTATTATCAGAGAAAAGAGTTTGTAGAAACAATATTTCAAATGGTTTGTATATTTATCGCCTTTTTAATGAAGAGAATAAAGAAATAAAAAAAGGTAAAATTATCTTTGAATAAATGAGAATATCTGAAAAATATGAGGCTATAATTGGACTTGAAGTTCATGCCCAACTTTTAACAAACACCAAGGCATATTCCTCTGACGAGAATATTTATGGAGCAAACCCTAATACTAAAACCTGTCCTGTAACATTAGGACATCCTGGTACACTTCCTGTATGTAACACAAAAGTTATTGAATATGCGGTGAAAATGGGAATTGCTATTGGATCTGAGATTAGAGAAAGAAATGAATATGCCAGAAAAAATTATTTCTATGCAGATTTACCAAAAGGATATCAAATTACACAAGACACTACCCCTATTTGTAATGGAGGATATATTGAGATAAAAGACGAAGAAGGAAAAGATAAAAAGGTTAGAATTACACGAATACATATGGAAGAGGATGCTGGAAAGAGTATTCATGATTTAGATCCATTTAATACTCTTATCGACTTAAACAGAGCTGGAGTTCCTCTAATTGAAATTGTAACTGAGCCCGATATAAGAAGTTCAGAAGAAGCCTATAATTATATTCAAGAAGTAAGAAAATTAGTACGATATATTGGGATATGTGATGGGAATATGGAAGAAGGAAGTTTAAGATGTGACGCAAATGTTTCTGTAAGAATTAAGGGAGATGAAGGATTTGGGACAAAGGTTGAGGTTAAAAATATGAATTCTAGTTCAAATGTAAGGAAAGCGATTGAATATGAAATAAATAGACAGATAAATATCTTAGAAAAAAAAGAAGAAGTAATTCATGAAACAAGAAGTTTTAATGCAACAAATGGAAGTACAATATCTATGAGACACAAGGAAGAAGCTAATGACTATAGATATTTCCCTGAACCAGATTTACAACCTGTGATAGTTACTCAAGACTACATAGAAGAAATTAAGAAATCTTTACCTCTATTACCTAAACAATTATTCTTAAAATTTACAGAAGAATATAATTTATCTGCAATCGCAGTTACAGCAGGGGCGTGGACGAGTGGTGCAAATTATCCTGTAACAATACAAGATGCCGCAGGGTCTGGACCAGTGACAGCGTCAGTGATATATGGTGGTTATGATGGACCTGCTTATGTAGGACTTACAAACGAATACAATGGTACAGCTTATTCTACTAGTAACCCAATGGGTACTGCTAGAGCTTGTTATAATACTGGCGCAGGGTCTCAAACAGCTGCATTACAGGCTAGTGGATACGCAACATCAGAACATACAAATGCTTCAGAGGAATACAATGGTACTTCTTGGTCAGAGGGAAATAATTTAAATTATGAGAGATATAATGCCACGGGTGGCGGAGTACAAACATCTGCCATAATATGTGGAGGAAATGGTGATCCTAGTAACTCAGCAAATGCGTATAATGAATCTTATAACGGTACATCTTGGAGTAATGAAACTGCTCTTCCAGGGACAACAGCAGGGGGTAAAATGTACTCAGGCACAGGTGAGACGGCCTCATTAA
>CAJXFN010000022.1 GCA_913052655.1 uncultured Flavobacteriales bacterium
TGATGATTTCCACGAGCGTACCGAGATCATGGCCATTGCACAGTGGATCGGACAGTGGGCGTGGGTGATCGCTCCCTGGTTTTGGGTAATTATGTACGATCCGGAATGGTTCCCGTCAGCCGAAGAAGCAACGAGAACTCTGGCTGTATACGTCGGGTTCTTATTTATGGTCTGTGCTATGGTTCCGGCTATTTTTATCAAAGGAGAATCCACGGTTGATAAAGATTATACTCCGCTCACTGTAAAAAATATCGGAAGGGGATTCAAAGAGATCATTTCCGGCTTTAAAGAAGCTTTTCAATCCGTGCCATTCAGGAAATTGTGTGTTGCAACTTTCTTTATCTATAATGCTTTTAATACCGTTGCGGCTTTTACTTTTTTCATCATCGTATATCATTTGTTTGGTGGTGATTCGGCTGCTGCAGGTGTCTGGCCAACGTTATTTGGTAGTCTCGGCGCCGTGGTCACTACGTTTGTGGTCATCCCGATCGTAGCCCGGATGTCTAAATTGATGGGTAAGCGAAGAGCATTCATGTGGTCGCAGTCTATCTCCATTCTTGGGTACATCTTGTTCTGGTTCCTGATGATGATCAATCATCAATTTAAACGCATCTGAACCTCTAACAACATTAGAATAATCGCCTATTCTGCTTAAATGATTATAATCTAACATAAAAATAATATCTGCATTTTGAGTAACTTTTGTCGCCTCTTCTATATTTTCTGAGTAAATTAAAATATCCTCATTTCCCTTCATCCAATATAAAAAGGGAGCATAAGAATTCGGAGAAACGACTGTAACTTTATGATCTAATTTAGATAACACTCCAGATAAAGCTAAAGCAGAACCTAAAGCGTCTCCATCAGGACTTTTATGGACTGTTATTACAATATTTGTAGAATTTTGCAGAACAGATTTAATGTTTATAATTTTTTCTTGCATGGGTCGCAAAAATAAGAATAAATAAACTATCTGAAACATACATTTTATTTACTTTTGTAAATTAAAAATAAAAAGCAAACAAAATGGGAAATATTACATTTACAATGATTAAACCAGAAGCTGTTGAAGCAGGAAACACTGGAGCAATTTTAAAGAGAATTGAAGAATCAGGATTTAGGATTGTTGCTATGAAAAAAGTTCATTTATCTGAAGAAAAAGCTGGAAAATTTTATGAAGTTCATAAAGAAAGGCCCTTTTATTCAGAGCTAATAGAATATATGAGTGGTGGACCAATAATAGTAGCAATACTTGAAAAAGAAAATGCCGTTTCTGATTTTAGAACTCTAATTGGAGCAACAAATCCAGAAGATGCAGCAAATGGCACAATAAGAAAGGAATTCGCAACTAGCTTAGCAATGAATGCTATTCATGGATCTGATTCTGATGAAAACGCTAAAATTGAAGCCGATTTTCATTTCTCAAATCAAGAAAGGTTCTAAAAAAATGTAATTAAAATAACTACTATTTTAAGAAGTTATTTAAATAAAATATCTTTTACAATTTTCTTACCTATATTCTTATTTATACTATCAATGATACCCTCTTTTTGATATGCTAATTCATTTCTTAATACAGAAGAAGATACTTGAATATACAAAATTCCACTTTTAATGTATTTTTTGGAAATATAACTTTTTAGATTGTCTCCTAATATTTCTTCAATTTGATTTAAAACCTCTGTTTCCTCTAATTTCTTTTTAAGTTTGGGTTTGTTTAATATTTTTTTTAAAATACTTTCTAAACTGTTTACACCATTTCTTCTCATAATCATCTCTTAATATTAAAAATAGTATAATCAGATTCTGTTTTCTTTAATATACCCTCAGATCTTTCTTGATTTGTATCGGTGATAAACACCTGATTAAATTTTCCTTTTTTGACAAAAGAAATTAAACATTCTACTCTTTTATCATCTAACTTATCAAAAATATCATCTAATAATAAGATTGGGTCTAATTCTAATTTCATCTTCATAAATTCAAATTGAGCTAGTTTCAAAGAAATAAGAAAAGATTTCTGCTGGCCTTGAGACCCATGTTTTTTTATTGGATAATTATTTAAAGTGAATACAAGATCATCTTTATGGATACCCACAGTTGTTCTAGAAAGTAACCTATCAATATCTAAGGATTTTTTTAATAATTCTGATAAAACATTCTCATTTAGCTGGCTTTTATACTCAATTCCTACCTCTTCATTTCCTCCACTTATATCTGAATAATATTGCTGAAATACTGGAGTCAATTTTTTTAAATATTTTTCCCTTTCACAAAAAATAATCTCTCCATACTTTATGAGTAATTCATCATAAGTTTCTAAAGTAAAAGGATCAAAAGTATTTGTTGTTGTAAATTGCTTTAACAGTTTATTTCTTTGTTTTAAAGTTTTGTTGTAAGAAATCAAATTCTGTAAATACACACTATCAAACTGAGAAATTCCACTATCGACATACTTTCTCCTGGTATCACTATTATCATAAATTAGATTAGTGTCAGTAGGCGAAATAAAAACAACTGGGTAGTTTCCTATATGATCAGAGAATCTTTTATATTTCTTCTCATTATTTTTTAGTGATTTATTACTACCAACCTTTACATTACAAACTATATTTGAAAAATTATTTTTCTTCTCAAAAGATCCCTTAATTGTAAAAAACTCTGAATCAAAATTTACACTTAATGAATCATTTGAATTAAAATAACTTTTTGTTAATGAAAGGTAATGTATCGCGTCTAAAATGTTAGTTTTTCCTGAACCATTGTCACCAACAAAACAATTAATTCTATTGTTAAATTCCCAATGAGAATCTAAATGGTTTTTAAAGTTGAGTAATCTTAAGTTTTTTAATTTCAATTTTGTTGTATATTTGCGAGTCCAAAAATAAAAATTAAATGGCGAAAAAAATAAATAAAACAGAGGAACAATTAGCAAATGTTGAAGAAAATCTTTCTAAAGCAGGTCTATTTGTAGTTGATAACCAAGAAAAAATTATAAAAATAATTGGTTCAATAGTAGTTATTATAGCTGTTTTCGCTCTATATACTAAGTTTATTGTAGAACCAAATGAAGAAGAAGCTTCTAAGGAAATGTATATTGCTGAATTCTATTTTCAAAATAATGATTATAATAAAGCTTTAAATGGAGATGGACAATACTCTGGATTTTTAAAAGTTGCGGATAATTATTCCTCTACTAAATCTGGAAATTTAGCTAATTATTATGCAGCTATTTGTCAAATGAATTTAGCTCCTAATGACAGTATTAATTATTATGAAGACGCCTTAAACTCATTGAATAATTTTGATACTAATGATGAAATTTTATATTCGTTAGCTACAGGATTGAAAGGGGATGCTAACTTAGAACTAGGAAACACTACTGAAGCATTAAATTATTATGAATTAGCATCTACTGATTATACAAATGATTTTACAACTCCTTATTTTATGATGAAACAAGCTTTCGTTCATGAGTTAAATGAAAACTATAATTCAGCATTAAACATCTATGAATCAATAAAGGAAAACTATCCTCAATCAAAAGAAGGATTGTCTATTGATAAATATATATCTTCCGCATCTAACAGATAAACCATCAAAAGATGGCAACGAAAAATAATAATCTTTCAGACTACAATTTAGAATCTGTTCCAAATTCTAAAGGAATGAGATTTGCAGTTATTGTATCTGAATGGAATAATCATATTACAGATAATTTATTTGAAGGAGTAGAAAAAACACTTTTAAATTGTGGAGTAAAAGAAAATGATATTGTAAGGATTGATGTGCCTGGAAGTTTTGAACTAGTTTACGGAGCTAAAATAGCTTCAAATTATAATTATGATGCAATCATTTGTTTAGGATCAGTAATTAAAGGAGAGACAGATCATTTTCATTATGTATGTAACGCTGTCTCCTCTGGAATAAAAGATTTAAATATCACTCTAGACACACCTGTAATTTTTGGAGTTTTAACAGACAATACTGAAGAACAAGCAATTAATCGTTCAGGAGGTAAACACGGAAACAAAGGTGTTGAGGCTGCAATAACAGCTATAAAAATGGCACATCTTAATAATTAAAAAAATATCAGATAATATTTTTCTCTATTATAAATATGTTTAGATTTGCAAACTCGAAAATATTGGTCGCGTAGCTCAGCTGGATAGAGCATCTGCCTTCTAAGCAGACGGTCAAAGGTTCGAATCCTTTCGCGATCACATAAACCCGCCTTCATGGTGGGTTTTTTGTTAATTACCTTAAAATTAACTTTTTAGACATTGAACCAAAATCAGTAATAATTTCTAATATATAAAATCCCTTAAGATGTTTATGTAGGTAAATTTGATAATATGATTTATTATTATTTTGAAACACCTAATAATTAAATTAATACTCCTATATTATTAAATATTTTCAGGTGGTATAAACTATTAATTTTAGAATATTTAAGAAAAAAAAAGATTTTAAAAAAATATTTCTTGTACTAGTCTAAAAGTGTTAGCGTGTGCATCTACAATAGTATTTATATCTGGTGAATATCCACCTCCCATACTAATTTGTATTGGTATTTTATTACTCTTACAATAATTTAATATAAATTTATCTCTCTCTCTACACCCATCTATTGATACAGACAACTTTCCTAGTTTATCACTTTCTAAAATATCAACACCTGATAAATAAAAAATAAAATCTGGTTCAAATGTTTCTATTAATCTAGGAACTTCACATTTGATTACTTTTAAATATTCATTATCATTAACTCCATCAGAGAAACCATAATCAAAATCACTTGTTTCTTTTCTAAATGGATAATTGTTTTTTCCATGGAATGAAACTGTAAAAACATTTTTATTTTTCTGAAAAATTTCAGCAGTTCCATTTCCCTGATGAACATCTAAATCTAGAATTAAAATTTTTTTACAAATATTTTTTTTAATCAGAAAGTTAGCGGCTATAGATTGATCATTTAATATACAGAAAGCTTCAGCTCGATTTGAAAAAGCATGATGAGTTCCTCCAGCAATATTCATTGAAACCATATATTTTATGGAGTTTAAAGAGCTCTCTATTGTTCCTTGTACTATCTTTTTTTCTCTGTCAATTAACTTTTGAGACATTGGAAAACCGATTGCCCTCTGTTCTTTCTTATCTAATTTAAAATTTATTAATTTGTGGTAGTAATTATTGTCATGAGTTAATAGGATATAATTTTCATTAATACTTTTAGGAATAAAAAAATTAGAATCAATACATGTCCCCTCATTTATTAAAATTTCAGGCAGCAGCTTATATTTTATCATTGGAAATCTATGTTCCCCCCCTAATTCATGATAATAATTAAAATCATTAGCAATTTTTAGCATAATTTTTATTTCTTAAACATATTTGATTTAAATGATTTATTTAATCTACATTTTTACTATAGTACTTAACATATTACAAAAATAAACATCATTTAATAATTTTTTTATCTGACGTGAATCAAATATTTGACTTTTTAAAAAGTATTTTTATTATAAAATCATTAATTAAAACACATCAAAAATTCTAAAGAAATAAATTTAAGACTAAATTATAATTTTCAAAAATTTATTCTATATATCTCAAAAATTAATGTGAAATATTTTATAAAAAAATTATATGGTGTAAAAAATGTTAAATAATTAAAGAAATTATTTACTTTTGATAAACTTAAATAAGCAATCATGAAAAAAATTTTTATTCTAATTATATCAATTATATTATTTTCTTGTTCTTCAAATAAACAAGTTAATGATGAATCTCCATACGCTATTCAAATCAAGGAAGTTAGAAGTATATTTAAAGCAGAGGATGTTGTAAAGAGATTAGATAAATTTGATATTAATTCATATATAATCGCGGAAGAAGGAGATGACGGCACATGGTATCGTATAATAAGTGGATCCGAAAAGTCACTTGATGAAATACAAAAACATAAGGACTGGTTAGATGAAAAAGCTGATTTTAAAGAGCTTAAGATTATTAATTATCAAAATATCAAAAGTAATCTTGTTGAAGATTACAGAGAATCTAAGAAGGAACAAGAAAGAATCAAAACTCTTAAACCTGATATCCCTGAAAAAATATATGAAGTAATTAGCAAATTTCCTGATGACGATAATTTTATAGTTAAGAACTTCTTTATAGTTAATTGTCCTGATTCGATAAAAGATATTAGGAAATTTAGAGAAGGGTATAACGTTGATCATGATTTACCTAGGGGTATATCTATGAAGTCTTTAATGAAGAGATCAGAGTGTATAGCCGAGGTAATATATGAAGATAATTTATTTGAAGATAGGGTTACAATTGATATTGTAAAATTAAAAAAGGATCATGGTATAAATATCGATAATATTGAGTACGCAAGTTTTCTTGAAACAGAAAAAAATAAAAAACCTCTTCAAATAGCTAATTATTTTGCAGAATTAATTTTAGAGACTGGTAAATACTCTTTTGAGGACAAGGTTAAAATAAATGTCTCTTCCTATCAAAAGTTTATTGGATACAAAGTAACTATCAAACCAAGTAAAAGAAAGGATGAGTACAGAACATATTTTATCTTAGTTTCTAAAGATATGAATCATGTGATTTTTTCACAATCAACAGAAAAGACTGAAGAAGAAATAATGGATATTATTAAAAGCTTAGGAGAGGGAGAAGGATTAAATTCATATGATGAATTCTATAATTCTTTTTACACATTACCTAGTAAAATTAAACATGATTTTATCTGTTTTACTACAGAAAAACTTTCACGTAGATATGCAAGAGAAAGAAATAACGCAAAATGGGCAAAGAAAATGGTAGGTCATTGGAATTCTACAGCGCATTTCTATTCTGAAGAACATAAAAATTATGTAGTTTCGTTTTTTGACTTATTGTATGAAAATCAAGTTGACTATATTTACAAAACACTATATATAGACGCACAGTCCTCTAGTAGTCGATCTTTCGAAATAGATGTTAAAGGAAAAACAGGAATAACTTTTAAAGGCACTTATCCCTCCGAGGTTAGTTTTCCTAGTGGAAGAAATGTAATTGTAACAGCTAATCGACAGTCTGGTAAACTAAAGTTAGCTGATATGTTAGAGGTGTGTGAATCAATGCAATTGACATCGGAATAATATTTAAGTCCATATTTTTTAATGAAAAATGTGAAGTTTAATAACAAAAGTTGGTTTAATATTATAAAAGAATAAAATTTCTCACAATTACTAATATTAAATAAAAGCTTTTAAATATTGTAATAAAAGTCATATTAAATAAGGAGACTTGAATACAGTAATCCTCAAGCTAATAATTACTCTACTTTTTGCAACTATAATCAATTTACTATAAAATAATTAAAGATAATTCCACCAATACCAAAAAATCAAAAAGTCAATTACCATTACTAGAGGTGTTGCTAAAATTAACCACCAAATATTTTTCCAACGTATTAATTTTTTAATCCAATCGACATCTCTTTTATAACCTCTAATTAAATAAAAAATTAATAGCGGTATTAGCCATGGTAAAATAAAAACACTTACAGATGGAATTTTTCCATTATCAAAATTAATTCCAAATATTGATCTATTCCACTCTGATTCTTCAGAATCAGCTGAATTCACTATTTTGCAATCTATCATCTCTTTCATTGGAAAAGAAGCGTAATTAACATTGAAAAATGTTATTAATATAACTATAAGTATGATTTTCCTTTTCATCTAGCAAACATATAAAAATTTTAATGAGAAAAATATCGAAGTACAGGATTACAACCTCTACCCTTTTACTAGATCACAGTAAGCTTTCAAACTAAAAAATTGCTCCGTTTTTTGTACCACTAATCAATCTACTAAAACAAACTTAAAAAATTAATTGGATTTTTCCAATTGCTTTATAAGTTGAATATTATGTTTTTCAATATCAGATAATAAATGATTAATATTATTAAATTTAGGAATGTACCATTTTTTTGATCTGAAATACTTATCCATCTCCCCACCCGATTTAAAAATATATCCATGTCGAGCAAATATCTCATTACGAATTATTTTGTAATTAAGTTCATAGTAATCAACATACCAAACTAATTCTTTTTTAGTAAATTTATGAGTAGATGTTTCAGTAAATCCTTTAAGTGAAAAATTTATATATTCATTTTGATTTCTCCACAATATTGTATCTATTGATACAGAATTTGCTATTTGTATACTATCATGAAAATCATATTCTCTCATCTGAGCAGTACTAAAATCGTCAGAATCTACCGGTTTTAAATCTTCTTTACAAAGATGATACTTATTAAACAATTTACATCCTTCAGGGTCTCCTAAAAGGCAAGCAATATGAAAGTTTTCGCAATAATTAAGCCCTAAGTTCATTTTACATACGCCTATATTCATGTGTATATCAATTAATATTGAGGGGGCTCTTTCTGAAATTTTTTTAAGATCATCTATTTTTTTTAAAACAAATCTATAATCTAGAATTGCTAATTGATAATTTCTTAATTGTAAATAGCTATAAGCTCTATTATTATAAGATACAATATTATCATCTATTTCAATTGACTTTGTATAATCCTTAATAGCTAATTTATGTAAATTAAGTCCTTTATATGACAATCCTCTTACAATATATAAACTTGAATTATCAGGGTCCTTATTAATAGCTTTCGTAAAATAATCTATAGATAATTCATATTTTTCTGAGTTATAATAATCATATCCTTTCTGATAATTTTGCCCAAATAGAATCAAAGGAACACATAGTATTAGTATTAATAGTTTTTTCATACAACAATAATACAGAAAATTTATTGGAAATATAAAGAGAAAAAAGTCGTGGTAGATATATAATAGATAGACTAGCAAACACTCTTTATTCAAAGGATCCTAACAAAAAATAAACCCCTACAATCACTAGATTATAAGGGTTTAACTGAAGCGGAGAGAGAGGGATTCGAACCCCCGGTACATTGCTGTACAATGGTTTTCAAGACCACCGCATTCGACCACTCTGCCATCTCTCCAAAGAGGTCACAAAAATAGAAATATTTTCAAATATGATGTGGGTTTTATATCTTTTTTTCATGCAATATTTCTATTTGTTTTTTGTTATTTAGCAATACAATTTTGAAGATTGAAAAATACTGTTCTAAATACTACATTTTACCTAATTTCTCTCCTCCCTATATGGATTTTGTATATTTTTTCAGATATTCTATATCTTGTTGTATATAAAATAATTAGATACAGAAGAAAAGTTGTCTATATCAACCTATCAAAGTCTTTTCCAAACAAATCTAATGAAGAGTTAAAAGAAATTCAAAATAGATTTTACAGACACTTTTTCGATATAATAGTAGAAAGTATAAAAGCTGTTTCTGCCTCAGAATCATTTTTAAGAAACAAGGTTATCTTTAAAAATATTGAATTATTTGATAAATATTATAAGAAAAATCGATCTATCGTACTCGCGGTTTCTCATTACGGAAATTGGGAATGGGGAATATTAGGAATTTCATTAAATGCAAAACAAAAATTTATGGGAGTTTACAAAAAACTTAACAATACTTTTTTTAATAATTTCATAAATAAAACTAGAGCTAAATTTGATGCAGATTTAATAGAAATGAACCAAACATATAGGTATTTAATCGATAAAAAAGAAGAATGTAAGATTATAGGATTACTAGCTGATCAATCTCCAGTAAAAAATGAAACTAATTATTGGACTAAATTCTTAAATCAGGAAACTGCTGTATACTTAGGACCAGAAAAAATATCTAAAAAATTTAAATACCCTGTATTGTTCTGCAGCATGAATAAAGTAAAAAGAGGGTATTATGAGGTTTTTATTGAAGAACTTTGTACAAGTCCTGAAAAAACTTCAAAAGGTGAAATTACATCTATATATTTGCGTAAAATGGAAGAAAAAATAAACGAACAACCTCAATATTGGCTATGGACACACAGAAGATGGAAACACACAAAATAAAAACTGCCGTAGTAATATTAAATTGGAATGGAAAATATTGGTTAGATAAATTTTTAGCTAATGTTATAGAATTCAGTCCAGAAGCGGAGGTGATAATAGCGGATAACAATTCTACTGATGATTCTATGAATTATCTACAAAAACACTATCCAAGTATTAGAATCATACAAAATGATGGTAATTATGGATATGCTAAGGGATATAATCTAGCTTTACAAAGAATAGATGCAGAATATTTCATATTACTAAATTCTGATATTCAAGTAACAGAAGATTGGATAAATCCTATAATAAAATTAATGGACAAAGATCAGTCAATTTCTGCATGTCAACCTAAAATACTTGATTATCACAATAAAAAAAAGTTTGAATACGCAGGAGCAAGCGGAGGTTTTATAGATAATTTAGGATATCCTTTTTGTAGAGGAAGAGTATTTAATTATTTAGAAGAAGATAATGGTCAGTACAATGACACAAGAGAAATATTTTGGGCTACTGGTGCCTGTTTATTTGTTCGAGCTTCACACTATTTTGAAGTCAATGGATTGGATGAAGATTTCTTTGCTCATCAGGAAGAAATTGACCTTTGCTGGAGGTTTAAAAACAAAGGATATAAAGTGTTTGTTGAACCAAAATCAGAAGTGTTTCATGTAGGAGGAGGAACTTTAAATGTTGGTTCACCTTTTAAAACTCATCTGAATTTTAGAAACAATCTTTATATGTTGTTTAAAAACCTCCCTCTATCCTCTTTATTTATCATTATTCCAATTAGATTAATTTTAGATGGTATCGCTGCTTTTACATTTATTAACAAAGAAAATGGAATTACACATGTTGTTTCTATTGCAAAAGCACATTTTTGTTTCTATTTCAAAATACCAAGTCTGATTAGAAAAAGAAAAAGTATATCTCAAAAAAATAATTTGACAGGAAAAATGAAATGGTCTTTAATAATAAAAAGTAAAATAAGAAGAATTAAAGAGTTTTCAAAATTTTTCTTTTAAATTTAATAATACCGTTTTATAGGAATTCAATCCAAGTCCACAAACAATAGCTTTACAGTTTATAGAAAGTAAAGATTTTCTTCTAAATTCTTCTCTAGAGTAAATATTTGAAATATGAATTTCATACACAGGAGTATCAATTGCTTTAATACAGTCTGATATAGCTACAGAAGTATGTGTGTATCCTCCTGCATTTAATAAAATTGCATTATAACTAAATCCCACTTCTTGTAATTTATCAATAAGCTCCCCTTCAATGTTAGATTGAAAATATTCTAAATCCATATCAGAAAATTCTATCAATAAACTTTTATAATATTCCTCAAACGAAATATTCCCATAGATAGATTTTTCTCTTACACCTAATAAGTTTAAATTTGGGCCGTTAATTATAATAACTTTCATATTGGCTAAACTACAAAATGCGTTGGGAAAAATCCATAAAAGAATTTAAAACTTACTTAAAAATCGAAAGATCTTTATCTAGAAATACAGTTGATTCCTACTTAAGAGATGTTAAAAAATTAGCCCGTTTTGCCAAAGAAAAAAAACTAGAAGAAATAAACATATCTAAAAATGATATTAAAGATTTCATTGTAAAAATTAATAAAGAAGGAATATCCGCTAGATCACAAAGCAGAATTATATCAGGAATCAGAGCTTTTTATAAATATTTAATACTTGAAGATTATATCAAAGTAAATCCTACTGAACTAATAGAAAGTCCTAAAATAGGAACAAAACTTCCAGACACACTTTCTATATCAGAAATAGATACTTTAATTTCTGCAATTGATTTATCTCATCCTCAAGGAGAACGAAATAGAGCTATTCTTGAAGTTTTATACAGTTGTGGTCTTAGAGTATCTGAATTAACTAATTTAAAACTATCTAATATCCGTTTCAAGGAGGGTTATGTGAAAGTTGTTGGAAAAGGAAACAAAGAACGATTTACTCCTATTGGCAACTCTGCTATTAAATATTTAAACATATATTTAAACGAAATCAGAAACCACCAAAACATAAAAAAAGGAAGTGAAGACATTGTTTTCTTAAACAGAAGAGGAAATAAACTTACTAGAGTAATGATTTTCACAATAATTAAAGAACTTGCAGAAAAAATAGGACTAAAAAAGAAAATAAGCCCTCATACCTTCCGACATAGTTTTGCTACTCACCTAATTGAGGGAGGAGCTGACCTTAGAGCAATTCAAGAAATGCTTGGGCATGAGAGTATTACCACAACAGAAATTTATACTCATCTTGATAGAGAATTTTTAAGAGATGCTATAATGACATTTCATCCTAGAGCATAAATGCAAATAAAACATAATATACTTAAACTTTATCTCCTAAGAGGATTCTTATGGTTTATGGTATCAATGCCTGTCATTGTTTTATTCTTTCAGGAAAACGGTTTGACTTTAATGGAAGTAATGATTCTACAATCAGTTTACTCATTTACAATTGCTATTACTGAAATCCCATCAGGGTATATTGCAGATTATTTTGGGAGGAAAAACTCACTTATTTTAGGTACAATTCTCACATTTTGTGGATATTTAATATTTTCTAACTTTTCAAGCTTTGAGATTTTTGTTTGTGCTCAGATTATTATTGCTCTAGGAGGAAGTTTAATGTCTGGAGCAGATTCCGCTCTTATGTATGACACATTACTAGAGATTGAAGATGAGAAACATTACACAAAAGTAGAAGGAAGGACCTATGCAATAGGAAATTTTTCTGAAGCTGTAGCAGGATTATTAGGGGGTTTTTTAGCTACAACCTCCCTTTTACTTCCAGTACAAGTTCAAACAACTATTTTATTTTTATGTATCCCAATAGCTATAAGTTTAATAGAGCCAAGTTTACATAAAGAAAATAAAATAGGGAAAGGATTCTATTCTATCATTAAAGTAGTTAAGTTTTCGTTATTAGAAAATATAAAATTAAGATGGCTTATAATTTACTCTTCTATAATGGGAGTAGCTACACTTTCAGCCGCTTGGTTAGCACAACCTTTTTTTAAGAGTATTGACATACCTATTGTTTATTATGGTGTTTTATGGGCATCTTTAAATATTACCGCTGGTATCAGTTCAGTTAACTCGTATAAATTTGAACAAAAATACAATACTCCAAATCTATTATTAATACTAGGATTATTAATGAGTCTCTGCTTTATTATCATCTACTTTACACCAAACTACTTTGGGTTAATCCTAATTTTTGCAATCTATTATTTAAGAGGTATATTAACTCCATTACTTAAAAATCAAATTAATATTAATACCGAATCAAATATTAGAGCCACAGTAATGTCAGTAAGGAGTTTTATTCTCAGAATTGGTTTTGCAATAACAGCTCCTATACTAGGTTATTTATCAGATAACATTAGTATAAATCATTCTTTTTTACTGCTCTCTGTCTTAATTATAATACTTAGTAGTATCTCTTCCGTTAAACTAAAAAACAGTTTTAGATAATTGCAGGCTTTTCTCAAACTCTTCAATATTTAAATCTAATTTATTATTAAAATAAGATATTAACTTTTCAGTAGGCATGTTTCCTGTTAAATCATCTTTAGCCATAGGACAGCCTCCCAAACCTTTTATAGTAGAGTCAAATCTTCTACATCCGTTTTGAAAAGCGGAATCTACTTTTTCTTTCCATTTATCTAGTGTAGTATGAAAATGAGCTCCAAATTCTATATCCGAATATTCTGAAATTAAAGTGCTAAATAGTGGAGAGATATTTTCAGGATTAGAAACTCCTATAGTATCAGAAAGAGCAATAGTTTTTACTTCTAAAACATGTAATTTATTAGTAAGGTCTGCGACAATTTCTGGATGATACTTTTCTCCATAAGGATTTCCAAAAGACATAGACAAATACACAACTAGATTTTTATTCTTTTGAATACATAAATTTTGTATGTCTTGTAAAGAATCTATTGCTTGAGCTATAGATAGGTTTGTATTTCTTTTTTGAAATTCCTCGGAAACAGAAAGTGGAAAACCTAAATAATCTATTTCCTCAAACACACAAGCTTGATTGGCTCCTCTATAATTAGCAATTATAGAAAGTAATTTACTAGATGAACCTTGCAAATTTAAAGATTCTAGTACTTCTGCGGTATCTTTTAACTGAGGTATAACCTTTGGAGACACAAAGGAACCAAAATCAATAGTATGAAATCCAACCTTTAATAGTTGATTAATAT
>CAJXFN010000023.1 GCA_913052655.1 uncultured Flavobacteriales bacterium
CTGTTATATACATATGAGACAGACTTAGGTGACGGTTGGGAAGATCAAGAAGTTCATAATAATAGTGAAGAAAAAAGATTAAAGGCTCTGAAAATGGGAGCTAATATTATTGAATTTGTTTTTAATCGAAAAAACTAAATTATATCTCATCGAAGTCTACAACAATATTTTCTGTATCAGGATGTGATTTACAAGTTAAAATAAATCCCTCCGCTACTTCTTCTTCTGACAATGCATAATTTTCTGTCATAATAGCTTTTCCTTCTATTACTTTTGCTTTACAAGTACAACACACACCCCCTTTACAAGAAAATGGAACATCAGCACCTGCATCCATGGCAGAATCTAGTATACTCTCTCCTTTCGAAGATAATTGATATTCAAACTCATCTCCATCCATAATAACAGTAACATTACTGATTATTTCAGTATTTTCATCTATAGAAGAGTTATCAGAGACAATTTTCTTAATTGGGGTAAATCTTTCAAAATGAATCTTTGTTTTATCTACTCCTTTTTCAAGTAAAAACTCCTCTACAAAGTCGATCATTTCACCAGGACCACAAATAAAATATCCATCAGCATTTAAAAAAGATTCATTTTTAGATAATTCTTCCAACAATTTGTTATCTATTCTAGAATTTAAATAACCATCTACTTTTTCTCTAGAATAGGTTAAATATTTAGAAATATTCATATTATTAATTTCTTCTAAGAACATACTAGAGGCTTGTGTTTTGTTTCCATAAATCAAGGTAAAATCAGCAGAATCTGATTTTATCATACTTAAAATTGGAGTTATCCCACTGCCAGCACAAATTCCAACAACTTTTCTCTCGTTAGTTAAACAAAATGTGCCTTTAGGAGTCATTACATCAAGAGTGTCACCTACCTTTAATTCTTGGGTTAAAAATGTAGACATTATCCCTCGTTCTACTCTTTTTACTCCGACAGCAATTTCTCCAGAACTGGGATCACTACACAAAGAGTAAGCTCTCCTTACTTCTTCATTGTTTAGGTTAGTCGAAATTGTTATGTACTGACCAGCTGTAAATTTAAACTCTGATCTTAAATTTTCTGGTATTTCAAATAATATTTCTACAGCTTTGTCTGTAACTTTATTAATTTTATTTACCTTTAATTGATGAAATTGACTCATTTTTTTATAATAATTTTTGCAAAAATATCAATTTAAAATATAACTAACTTTATTTTGAATTAAATATCAACAATTTCATTTATAGATTTTTAATAAATTTGCAATTACTAATTCTAAACATTATGAACGAAAATAAATTTCAAGATAAGATTGATTCAGAGAGAAAGATAGAGCCAAAAGATTGGATGCCAGAAGCATATAGAAAACACCTTATTCGTCAAATATCTCAACATGCTCATTCTGAAATTATTGGAATGCAACCTGAGGGAAACTGGATTAGTAGAGCTCCTTCATTAAGAGCTAAAATGATTTTACTCGCCAAAGTTCAAGATGAAGCTGGACATGGACTCTACCTTTACTCCGCATGTGAAACTTTAGGAGTTAGCAGACAAGAACTAATTCAACAACTTCATGACGGAAAAGCTAAATACTCCTCAATATTTAACTATCCCACTTTGAGTTGGGCAGACATGGGGGCTATTGGATGGCTTGTTGATGGAGCCGCTATTGTAAATCAAGTTTCTTTACAAAGAACATCTTATGGACCTTATTCAAGAGGAATGATTAAAATTTGTAAAGAAGAATCCTTTCATCAAAGACAAGGATATGAGATAATGGCTGAAATGGCTAGTGGAACCCCTGAACAAAAAGAAATGGCTCAAGACGCTTTAAACAGATTTTGGTGGCCTTCTATCATGATGTTTGGTCCTCATGATGGAGACTCTCCTAGAACTGGAAATGCCATGAAATGGAAGATAAAGAGACAAACTAATGATGAATTAAGACAAAGTTTTATCGATAAAACGGTTCATCAAGCAGAAATTATAGGATTAACGATACCTGATCCAGACCTAAAATGGAACGAAGAAAGAGGACATTATGATTTCGGAAAGATGGACTGGGATGAATTTTGGGATGTAGTTAATGGAAAGGGTCCATGTAACAAACAAAGATTAGACCATCATAAGAAAGCACATATTGATGGAAAATGGGTTAGAGAAGCTGCAAAAGCGTATTCCAAAAAACAAAAAGATTTAATTATAAATTAAAAAATATATTATGTCAGAGAATACAAATGTTTGGGAAGTTTTTATTCAAAGTAAAAATGGTTTAGCTCATAAACATGTAGGCAATGTACATGCTTCGGACAAAGAAATGGCATTACAAAATGCGAGAGATTTATATACAAGAAGAAATGAAGGTAGCTGTATTTGGGTGGTTAAATCAGAATATATTGTTTCCTCTGAATCAGAAGATGGAGAAGCTTTTTTTGACCCATCAAATGATAAAATGTATAGACATCCGACTTTCTACAACATGCCTGAGGGAGCAAAACATATATAAGAAAATGAGTTTACTAAATTACACATTAAGAATTGCAGATTCTTCACTTATATCTGGTCAAAGATTAGCTGAGTGGTGTACTAATGCCCATACTTTAGAAGAGGATATTGCTTTATCTAATATTGCTTTAGATTTATTTGGTCAAGCAAATATACTATTAGAGTACGCATCAGAGTTAGACGGAAATAAAACTGCAGATGACTTCGCGTTTAAAAGAAATGAAAGAGAATTCTTCAATTTAAAAATGACAGAGCAACCAAATGGTCATTTTGGAGACACAATAGTGAAATTATTTCTATTTTCTTCTTTTAATTTTTTATTTTACAACAAACTATCACAAAGTAAAAATAAAAATCTCTCTGCATTTGCATTTAAATCTTTAAAAGAAGTAAAATATCATCTAAAACACTCTAA
The DNA here is from genome assembly GCA_913052655.1 of uncultured Flavobacteriales bacterium. Classification (GTDB taxonomy): domain Bacteria; phylum Bacteroidota; class Bacteroidia; order Flavobacteriales; family BACL11. The sequence goes on from CAJXFN010000023.1 coordinate 2,918, forward strand.
AAGTTGGATGGTTAGATTAGGAGATGGAACAAAAGAAAGTAATAAAAAAGTTCAGGAATCGTTAAATTCACTGTGGGAGTTTACAGGAGAATTTTTTGAAATGGATGAAATAGACAATGAGTTGAACAAAAAAGGCATTGGAGTTAATAATAAATCCATAAAGGAAGATTGGAACAATATAATTAATACTACATTACTAGATTCCAAATTAAAAAGACCTGAAGATGGTTATATGCAAACAGGAAGTAAAAGTGGATTACATACAGAACATTTAGGACGTCTCCTATCTGAAATGCAATATTTGCAAAGAGCATACCCTGATGCAAAATGGTAATACAGAAAAAATATGGGAATTATTAAACACTGTTCCCGATCCTGAAATCCCTGTTATTTCAGTAGTAGAACTTGGTGTTATACGAAATGTTGAATATGTAAACAAAACATATTTAATTTCAATCACCCCAACTTATTCTGGATGTCCAGCAGTAAAAACATTTCAAGATGATATAAAGATTTGTTTAAGTAAAAATGGAATAGATAACTTCGATATAAAATTAGTTTACTTTCCAGCTTGGACTACTGATTGGATGTCAGATTCTACTAAAAAAAAGCTTTTAAAATACGGTATTTCCCCACCATCAAAAAAAATTATTTGTCCTCAATGTAAATCTACTTCTACATCATTAGTAAGTGAATTTGGATCAACAGCTTGCAAGTCTTTTCATAAATGCAACGAATGTTTAGAACCTTTCGAACACTTTAAGTGCATCTAAACTCATTTGAATTTATTAATTTAGCATATAAATCATTATATTACTATAAAAATGAAAATTAGCGTAATTGGTGCTGGAACAATGGGAACTGGAATCGCACAGATTGCAGCAACAAAAGGACATGAAGTCTGTTTATACGATTCTTTTTTAGGAGCTATCGAAAATGCAAAAGATAAGCTTGAAAAGATTTTAAATCGGTTAGTAGAAAAAGAAAGAATTTGCTCTAAAGAAAAAGATGAAATATTAAACAGAATTAATTTCTCTAAAAAATTAGAAGATGTAAAAGGAAGTAGCTTTATAATTGAAGCAATTATTGAGAATCTAAAAATAAAACAGAATGTATTTTCTGAATTAGAGAAAATTGTAGATGAAAAATGTATTATAGCTTCTAACACATCTTCTCTATCTATTGCTTCTATTGCGGGAGTTTGTAAGCATGCAAACAGAGTCATTGGAGTTCACTTTTTCAATCCAGCTCCTTTAATGCCATTAGTAGAAATCATTCCTGCTGTGCAAACATCAAGTAAAACTTTAAACACTACAAAATCAATTGTTGATAATTGGGGAAAAGTAAGTGTGTTGACAAAAGATACCCCTGGTTTTATTGTTAATCGTGTCGCTCGTCCTTTCTATGGGGAATCATTAAGAATTTATGAGGAAGGAATTGCGGATTTCGCTACTATCGATTGGGCCCTAAAAGAAATTGGAGGATTCCGAATGGGACCATTTGAATTAATGGATTATATTGGAAACGACATCAACTATACTGTAACTGAAACTGTATTTACCTCTTTTTATTTCGATCCAAGATACAAACCATCCTTTACACAAAAAAGAATGATAGAAGCAGGATATTTTGGTAGAAAATCAGGAAGAGGATATTATGACTATTCAAAAGAATTTCCAAAAGCCAATGAAAACAGAGATTTAGGAAAACAAATTTTATGGAGAGTACTTTCTATGTTAATAAATGAAGCAGTAGATGCACTTTACCTAAATATTGCGTCAAAAGAAGATATTGATTTAGCAATGACAAAAGGAGTAAATTACCCAAAAGGCTTATTAATGTGGGCTGATGAAATAGGACTCAAAAACATTTTAAGCCAATTAGAAGATCTTTACAGTGAGTATAAAGAAGATCGATATAGACCCTCACCTCTACTAAGAAGAATGGTAAAACAAAATAAAAGTTTTTACTAATGAGTTTAGGAAAAAAAGTAGTTGACAAAATGATAAATGAAGATGCCTTCAGTCAATGGTTAGGTATTAAAATATTAGAAATTTCAGAAGGTTTTTGTAAACTGCAATTACAAGTAAGAGATGAAATGACTAATGGATTCTCTATTGCTCATGGTGGGATATCCTACTCTCTTGCTGATAGTTGTTTAGCTTTTGCGTCTAATTCCTATGGAATACAATCTTTTTCTTTAGAAACCTCTATTTCTCATACTAAAAAAGTAGAAAGTGGTGATATATTAATAGCTACTTCTAAAGAAATAAATAAAACAAACAGAACCGCTTTATATTACATTACAATAACAAATCAAAACAAAGAGGAAATTGCTCATTTTAAAGGCACAGTATACAGAACTGAAAAAAAATGGTTTTCTTAAAAGTATGAAAAAGTATTAATATGATTTACGAATTTAATGGATACATACCAGTAATACATCCTTCTTCTTTTGTTCATAAAGAAGCAACAATTATAGGTAATGTAATTATTGGAAAAAATGTATATATAGGACCTGGTGCATCATTAAGAGGAGATTGGGGTCAAATTACTATTGAAGATGGTTGTAATGTTCAAGATAATTGTATAATTCATATTTTTCCTGGTAAAGATGTACTACTTAAAGAGAATGCTCATATTGGCCACGGTGCAGTTATACATGGAGCTAATATTGGAAAAAATAGTATGATAGGTATGAATGCTGTAATTATGGATGATGTAAATGTTGGTAGTGAATGTATTATTGGGGCTCTATGTTTTGTAAAAGGTGAGATGCAAATACCTAATAGGAAAATTGTTTTAGGAAGTCCTGCACAAATAAAAGGAGATGTGTCAGATGAGATGATTAAATGGAAAACTAAAGGAACAGAATTGTATCAACAGCTTCCAAAAGAATGCAAAGAATTAATGAGGGAGTGCTCTCCTTTATCTGAAATTGAGCAAAACAGAAAAGAAAAACAAAAAATAACTTTTGACACATGGAAAAAAACAAAATAATCACTTTTTTGGATGGAAGTGTAAAAAGCGGGACCTGGGAAAAAGGATATTTTGTAGGTGAATAAATAATTATAGTATAAGATGAGAAATTACGAAAACTACGCTTTAGGAAAATGGATTAAAGGAGATGGAGAAGGTATACCACTTTTCAATGCAATAAATGGAGAACAAATAGGAACTGCTGGGTCAAAAGGTTTAGATTTTTCAGACATGATGGATTACGCGAGAAAAACAGGAGGTCCTGCTCTTAGAAAAATGACTTTTCAAGAAAGAGGGTTAATGCTTAAAAAACTAGCATTATATCTACATTCTATAAAAAAGAAGTTTTATCCTATTAGCTTTCTAACAGGAGCTACAAAAGTAGATTCATGGATAGATATTGAAGGAGGAATAGGAAATCTATTTACAAACGCTTCATTAAGAAGACAGTTTCCTGATTTACCATATCATGTTGAAGGAAGCGCTGCTCCACTATCAAAAAACGGTACTTTTATTGGGCACCATATAATGGTACCCAAACAAGGAGTTGCAATCCATATTAATGCATTCAACTTTCCAATTTGGGGTATGCTAGAAAAGATAGCTGTAAATCTTATGGCTGGTGTTCCAGCAATTGTAAAGCCGGCTACAATAACTTCTTATCTCACAGAAGTTATGGTTCGTGAGATTATAGATTCTGGCATTTTACCTGAAGGAAGTATACAGCTGATTTGTGGTAGCGCTAGAGGTATTTTAGATGATGTTACTTCTGAGGATATTGTTACTTTTACTGGTAGTGCATCTACTGGTCAAATATTAAAATCACATCCAAAATTAATTGAAGAAGCAGTCCCTTTTAATATGGAAGCGGACTCCTTAAACTGTTCAGTTTTAGGAGAAGATGCAATTCCTGGAACAGCTGAATTTGATCTATTTATAAAAGAAGTTCAACGAGAAATGACGGTTAAAGCAGGTCAAAAATGTACTGCAGTTCGTAGGATAATTGTACCTGAAAAATTAGTGGAAGATGTGCAAATTGAACTTGGAAAAAGATTATCAAAAACAATTATTGGAGATCCAACTGTTGAAGGTGTAAGAATGGGAAGTTTAGCTGGAAAAGAACAACTAACAGAAGTTACTGAAAAAGTAAAACAATTAGAACAATCTCAAGATATTGTCTTTGGTAGTTTAGAGAAATTTAAAGTAGTTGGAGCAGATAAGAACAAAGGATCTTTCATCTCTCCTATCCTATTTCTAAACAATGATCCATTTAATAAAGTAGATTGTCATAATATAGAGGCTTTTGGACCTGTTTCTACCATATTACCTTATAAAACTATTGATGAAGCAATTAAACTTGCTAGAATGGGGAAAGGTTCTTTGGTTTGTTCTATTATTACAAATGACATGAAAATTGCAGAAGAATTTGTCGTTGGTGCGGCAAGTATGCACGGAAGAATTTTAGTGCTAAATGAAGCTTGTAGTAAAGAGAGTACTGGACACGGTTCTCCAATGCCTCTCTTAACTCATGGTGGTCCCGGCAGAGCAGGAGGTGGAGAAGAAATGGGTGGAATTAGAGGTATTAAACACTATTTACAAAGAACTGCGATTCAAGGACATCCTACTACAATTACTAATCTAACAAAACAATATCAAGTTGGGGCAGAACAAAACACAGAAGGTCCACATACTTTTCGAAAGCATTTTGAAGAAATTGAAATTGGAGATACTGTTATTACTGATAAGCACACTGTAACTTTAGATGATATTGAAAACTTTGCCGAACTTTCTGGAGATAAATTCTATGCACATATGGATGAGAATTCCTTGGATGGAACAATTTTTACAGAAAGAGTAGCACACGGGTATTTTATTATGAGTAAGGCAGCGGGACTGTTTGTTGATCCTCCTAAAGGTCCAGTATTATTAAATTATGGAATTGATGAGTGTAGATTTACTAAACCCGTATATCCTGGAATGACAGTTGGTGTTCGTTTTACAGCTAAAGAAAAAATAAGCCAGGAAAAAAGAGATGAAGAGGATATCGCAAAAGGAATTGTAAAATTCTTAGTAGATGTATATGATGATGAAGGAGAAACAGTAATGTTAGCTACTATATTAACTATGATTCGTAAACTAGATCAATCATGAAAACAAACACTCATAAACAACCTTATATTGTTGATAAATTTACATTTGTAATACAGAAATATGAGTAAAAAAATCAATAGAGATATATTAAAAAGAGCTTATTCATTAATGTGTACCGCACGTGCTATGAGTAATATTTATGAAGAAAATACTGCAGTAACCTCTAAATATGTACATGCAACGTCGAAAGGTCATGAAGCGATACAATTAGCAGTTGGTTTACAATTAACTGAAAACGATTGGGTATCTCCATATTATAGAGATGATTCTATTTTACTAGGTATTGGAATAACTCCTTATGAACTAATGCTACAACTTTTATGTAAAAAAGATGATCCTTTTTCAGGTGGAAGAACTTACTACTCTCACCCATCATTAAACAGAAAAGGGTTTCCAAAAATACCACATCAATCATCAGCAACAGGAATGCAAGGAATTCCGACTACTGGAGTTGCAATGGGAATACAATATCAAGAAAAAGAAGGGTTAATAAAACCTAAAAAAGGACAAGAACCTATAACAGTTTGCTCCTTTGGAGATGCTTCAATTACAGAAGGAGAAGTAGCGGAAGCATTTCAAATGGCGGTACTTAAAAAATTACCAATTCTTTATTTAGTACAGGATAACGAATGGGATATTTCAGCACACTCATCTGAGATGAGAGCGGTTGATGCCACACATTATGCAAAAGGTTTTGGATTAAAAACTTATACAATTGATGGAACAGAATTTAGAAAATCTTACGAAACTATTCAAAAAGCTTTTCAAGAAATTAGAGAGAAAAGAAGTCCTATTCTAGTACATGCAAAAGTTCCACTTTTAAATCATCATACCTCAGGCGTTCGTATGGAATGGTATAGGGATGATTTAGATGAAGCTAGAAGTAGAGATCCATTCCCAAAACTTAATAAAGAATTGTTAGATAATGATTTTTCAGAGGATGATTTAAAGAAGTTAAAAAAAGAAGCAAATAATCAAGTTAAAATAGATTATGAAAAAGCATTAAAAGCAGAAGATCCTAATCCAAAAGATTTATATACACATCAGTTTGCTCCTACGCCTATTACAGAAGAAAAAGGGGAAAGAAAACCAAGTAATAAAACTCCTACAGTTATGGTAGATTCTGCCCTTTTTGCAATAAAAGAATTAATGGCAAAACATCCAGAATCATTGCTTTACGGACAGGATGTTGGAAGAAGATTAGGAGGGGTATTTAGAGAAGCTGCTACACTAGCTCAAACCTACGGGGACAACAGAGTATTTAACACTCCGATTCAAGAAGCATTTATAATTGGTAGTACGGTAGGTATGTCCGCAGTAGGATTAAAACCTATAGTTGAAGTACAATTTGCAGACTATATTTGGCCAGGATTAAATCAATTATTTACGGAGGTAAGTAGATCCAACTACTTGTCTAATGGAAAGTGGCCGGTAAGCTGTATTATCAGAGTTCCTATTGGGGCTTATGGAAGCGGAGGTCCTTATCATTCCTCATCAGTAGAAACCGTTTTAACACAAATAAAAGGAATCAAAATTGCTTACCCATCGACAGGTGCAGATTTAAAAGGATTAATAAAATCTGCTTATTACGATCCTAATCCTATTGTTATATTGGAACATAAAGGGTTATATTGGAGTAAAATCAAAGGAACTGAAAAAGCAAAAACAATTGAACCATCTGAAGATTATGTAATTCCTTTCGGAAAAGCTAGAATTGCTTTAAGTCATGATTCAAATGAAACAAATACAATTTGTGTTATTACATATGGAATGGGAGTTCACTGGGCACTTAATGCTGCTAAAAATCATAAAGGTAAGGTAGAAGTTATTGACTTGAGGACAATCTATCCATTAGATGAAAAACTTGTCTTTAATACTGTTGAAAAACATGGAAAATGTTTGTTATTAACTGAAGAACCATTTCAGAGTTCGTTTGCTCAGAGTTTAGCAGGAAGTATTCAGGAAAATTGTTTTAAAAAGTTAGATGCACCGGTATATGTAATGGGATCTGAAAATTTACCTGCAATTCCACTAAATTCTACACTAGAAAAAACAATGCTTCCTAACGCAGATAAAGTAAGTAAAAAGATTAGGGAGATTCTAGCTTACTAAATTCTTATTTATCTTTTTTATCTTTTTTATCTTTATAGTGATCAAAAACCGAAAAATCTTCACTGCCAGAGGGATAATTTGGAAAAAGATTTACATCCCAAGTTTTTGTTGCCCACTCATCACATTCTCCATCACCAAAATTAATTGATGCAACCCAATTTTCGTCAACATCATAATATTCAAAAAGACCTGATACAGGAGTTTCAATTTCTTTGTTCCACTCTTCAAAATAACATAAAGATTTAACAATCGGTTCTACTTCAACTTCATTATAACCTTCATTTACATATGATAATCTCGCCTCAATACCATCATTACTAACTATATCATGATCATGATCATGATCATCATGTTTTTCGCAAGAAGCAAAAAATAAAATTGAGATGAAAATAAAAACCAAAGGAAATACTTTATTCATTTTTTTAAATTTAAATTAATAATGGTACAAATATACAAACTCTTGAAATAATAACAAACTATCGTATTAAACTAATAGTTCCACGCTTCGTATTTTTCCATCCATCCCACTCTTGGTAATACAACTCATACACATAGTTTCCTGAAGGAACATCATTTCCTTCTAAATTTTTTCCAGACCATCCAGAATTATTACTACAAAGCAAGGAATTTGGATTAGTTGTTTTATATATAACTTCCCCATGTTTATTTATAACATTGAAGGTAAAAGTATTCTCTCTTATACCAGAAAATTCAATACAAAATTTATCATTTAATTGGTTATTATCAGGTGAAAATGAATTTGGAATATATATCCAATAATCATCAATTACAGAAATATTTTTAAAAGTAGTGTCCTTACAACTATTGTAATCTGTTACAATCAAGGATACTTGATAATCTGAAACAACACCAATACCATTTTCATCTAGAGGAAAGGTATATTTAGGATTATTTATAACTTGGGATGGTGAGTTATCTCCAAAATTCCATTCCTGTTGTATAATGTTTCCAATAGAATTAGATGAAAGTTGTAAGGAAGGATTAATTGATTTAATTGTATCGGAAACTGTAGAAATTACTGATAAAGGGGAATTCAGAATAGTTAGTATAGCACTTCCACTAATAGTACCTGGTGATGTTGCATCTGACATTGAAATCAATTCATATAACCCTCCTTTTTTTGCAACAATAGAATAAAGGGTTTGAGTAGTAGTAATAGAGGGTTTTACATCCCCATCTATTGAGTAAACAAATGTAAAGGGAGGAGAACCATTAAAAGAAACCATAATTTGGGATGTACCTTCATTATCACACAAATATTCATCTCCAATAATAAAAGCAGATTGAGAATAAACAAAAAAAGGTAATGATAAAATTATAATTAAAATCGTTTTCATTATTTACAAATATAAAAAAAGCCTACATAAATTACGTAAGCTTTTTTAGTTATTGAATTTTTAGTTTAGTCTTCCTTAACTTCTTCAAATTCTACATCTGTAACATCATCATCAGAATTGTTTTCAGAGTTAGAATCTCCATCAGTATTATTTCCAGCTTCCTGAGAAGCTTTATACATTTCTTCTGAAGCTGCGGTCCAAGCGGTATTTATCTTTTCCATTGAAGAATCAATAGCTTCTAAATCCTTGCTTTCATGTGCAGTTTTTAATTCAGATAGAGCTTCTTCAATAGGAACTTTTTTATCATCAGATAGCTTATCACCAAACTCTTTAAGTTGCTTTTCTGTTTGGAAGATCATTCCATCAGCAGCATTAATCTTATCAACTGTTTCTTTAGCTTTTTTATCTGCATCTGCATTAGCTTCAGCTTCTTTTTTCATTTTTTCAATTTCCTGCTCAGAAAGTCCAGAAGAAGCTTCAATTTTAATATTCTGCTCTTTTCCTGTAGCTTTATCTTTAGCAGTCACATTTAAAATACCATTTGCATCAATATCAAAAGTTACTTCAATTTGTGGAACTCCCCTAGGTGCAGGAGGAATATCCGCCAATTGAAACCTTCCGATTTCTTTATTCCCTTCAAACATTGGTCTCTCTCCTTGACCTACTCTAATATCTACGGCTGGTTGATTATCTGCTGCAGTAGAGAATACTTCAGATTTTTTTGTTGGAATTGTTGTATTTGCTTCTATTAATTTTGTCATTACACCGCCCATTGTTTCAATTCCTAAAGATAATGGAGTAACATCTAAAAGGAGTACATCTGTTACATCACCTGTAAGTACACCACCTTGTATTGCAGCTCCTACCGCAACAACTTCATCAGGATTTACTCCTTTAGAAGGAGCTTTTCCAAAGTATTTTTGAACAACTTCTTGTATAGCAGGAATTCGAGTAGAACCACCAACTAAAATTACCTCATCAATATCTGAAGTTGATAAACCAGCGTCTTTAACTGCTGTTTTACATGGTGTTATAGTAGCTTGAATCAAGCTATCCGCTAACTTCTCAAACTGAGCTCTTGTTAGAGTTTTCACAAGGTGTTTAGGTCCAGAAGATGTAGCAGTTACATAGGGAAGATTAATTTCTGTTTGGGTAGAAGAAGAAAGTTCAACTTTTGCTTTCTCAGCAGCTTCTTTCAATCTTTGTAAGGCCGCAGGATCTTCTCTTAAATCCATATTTTCATCCTTTTTAAATTCTTCAGCAAGCCAATCAATAATTACTTGATCAAAATTATCACCTCCTAAATGCGTATCTCCATTTGTAGATTTAACTTCAAACACGCCATCTCCTAACTCAAGAATAGAAACATCAAAAGTACCTCCTCCTAAATCGAAAACCGCGATTGTTCTATCCTTATCTGATTTATCTAAACCATAAGCTAGTGCAGCAGCAGTTGGTTCATTTATAATTCTACTAACTTTTAATCCCGCGATCTCTCCAGCCTCCTTAGTAGCTTGTCTTTGTGCATCATTAAAATATGCTGGAACAGTAACTACAGCTTCAGAGACAGTAGTTCCTAAATAGTCTTCTGCTGTTTTTTTCATTTTTTGAAGAACCATTGCAGAAATCTCTTGGGGAGTGTATTTTCTATCATCAATAACTACTCTAGGAGTATCATTATCTCCTTTTACAACTTTGTAAGGGACATTCTTTATTTCTTTAGACATTTTAGAGAAAGATTCTCCCATAAATCTCTTTATAGAATAAATAGTTTTCTCAGGATTAGTAATAGCTTGACGTTTTGCCGCATCTCCTACTTTTCTTTCTCCACCTTCAATAAAAGCTACAATAGATGGAGTTGTTCTATTTCCTTCAGCATTTGGGATAACGACAGGTTCATTTCCTTCCATAACAGAAACACAAGAGTTTGTTGTTCCCAAATCAATTCCAATAATTTTACTCATTTTATTTATTTTAAGTTATTAAAAATTTTCTTTCTGTTTTGTTATATATGAAAATATTATGCCAAATAAATTAACTTATTGTATACTGACAAAAATGACAAAATTATCTGGTGTAAAGGAAATTAAATATGACAATGAGTCAGATTATGGGAAAATGAAATTTAATGAATCAAGATGACTTGATAATGCTTCCTTAGTTGTTGATGTAATAGAAACATTTTCTTGTAATTTATATGTCCTACAAGAAAACAAACCATATCCATTTGTAATTTCTGAATATATAGGCCTCTCTTGAACAACACCTGTAGGAGGAATATTTAAGTTCATATATGTTTGTAAACCTCCTCCTCCTGCCGATAAAGAGAAGTCAATATCATTAATACGTCTATTTACAGTGCTAGATTTTTTTATATTATTAGCTAAAAAATTAAAAAATCCTTCACCGGTTATTTGTTGTAAATATTCAACACTACCATCATGTTCAATTAATGGAAAGTCTTTCTGTATAGTTTTAACTACAGTATCTATAGTTCCATATTCTGTATAATTCACCATCATTGTCAATTGATAAATTTCAGCATTTTTAGAATGGTCCCATTCTACTGTAGAACCCGCAAAATCTCCAGTTATACTATAAAATCCCATTTGAAAAGCAGGATT
>CAJXFN010000024.1 GCA_913052655.1 uncultured Flavobacteriales bacterium
AAGCGCGGACTGTGGTTCTACGGGACTTAGAGTAATAGATGTTGGTGATTGGTTTATACTCTGAAATACGTAAGAAAAAGTTTTATTAAAATCAAATATTTTTGTTCCTTCATTAGTTACTGTATCACTAAATTCTAAATTACTAAATGTATGTTTAATATTTAAGTCTTGATCATTAGTAACTACATTTTGAATTTTTGATATATCTAATATAAGTTGTATTTCTTTATCATAAATACCATACTCTGAAACTGCGCTAGTAATTTCAAGACTATCATTAAATATTTTAAAATCAGATTTTTTACCATTTTTTAAAGCTCTCTTAAATGTCAATGTTAATTTTTTATCAGATTTTTCATATTTTATACTTGTAGGTTCCCAGGGTTTATCAATATCTATAGGATTTGCTACTGAATTAGTAAGGTAACTAACTAATTTATTTACATCAGCAACACTAATATTTCCAGATTCATTTAGATCAGCTAAATATAATAAATAATTTTCAGCAAAAGCTAGACTGGGTAGAGTAGCTTGTGAATCAGTAAGATAATTAACAAGAACATTAACATCGGCGACTGATACATTACCACTGTTATTTAAATCACCTCTAATTGGTGCGCTCATATATAAATTACAAATAAATTACCCGTATTTAAACATAGTAGTTTTAGAAAAAGAAAATGAACTTGCCTTTCATCAAACCGGAAGAAATTCAGGGGTTATTCATTCAGGATTGTATTATAAACCAGGATCTTTTAGAGCAAAGAATTGTGTAGACGGAAGGAAACAATTGGTTTCCTTTGTAAAGAAATATTCAGTTACACATGATATTTGTGGAAAGATAGTTTTAGCTACTACAGAAAAGGAGAAAGAAAAATTGACTGAATTGAAGCAAAGAGGGGAGAGTAATGGTTTAATTAATTTAGAAATTATAGGTCCTGAGAAAATAAAGGAGATTGAACCGTTTGCAAATGGGATCGCTGCATTATATGTTCCAGAATCTGGCATTGTAGATTATAAAGCATTTACGAATAAACTTGCCGAGCTAATAATAGAGATTAATCCTAAAAGTAAAATTCTGACATCTTGTGAGGTGTTAGAAGTAAATGAAGAAAGTTTAATTACTACAAAAGGAACATTTAAAACACTTCATTCTATTTTTTGTGGAGGTTTGTTTTCGGACAGATTAGCCAAAAAAGATAAAATGAATCTTGATTTGAAAATTGTTGGATTTAGAGGCGATTATTATGATTTAGAAGATCACGCGAAAGAAAAAGTAAAACACTTAATTTATCCTGTTCCTAATCCTGAATTTCCGTTCCTAGGAGTACATTTTACTCGAATGACGGATGGTAGAATAGAGTGTGGTCCAAATGCTGTTTTTACTTTTAAAAGAGAAGGATATGGTAAAATAGATTTTAATTTAAAAGATACATTAGAAGCATTAACTTTTTTAGGGACATGGAGATTGTTCATAAATCATTGGAAATTTGGTTGGAATGAATATAGGAGAGCATTTTCAAAAAGATTATTTTTGAAAGAACTAAATAAAATGTTGCCTAATTTAAAAATGAACGATATAAAAGAAGGTAGATCGGGAGTTAGAGCTATGGCTTTAGGAAAAGATGGTGAAGTCATAGATGACTTTAAAATTGTCAAGAATAAAAACAATATTCATGTGATTAACGCTCCATCACCAGCAGCAACAGCTTGTTTATCAATTGGAGATGAGATTGTAAAACATGCTACAAAGAATTTTAATTTAAAGAAGAACATATGTTAAAGTTTTTTGGGATTTCAAAAAAAGATAAAATTTCAGTAAAAGACACTTCTAAGATTTTTACTGTTGCTTTGAATAAAGTGGTAAATGATGGTTACGCTGAAATTCAAAGTTTTTTAAATAAGAATAATAATCTTGAGAAAAGTCCAAATATTTCTGATGAAGATATTAAATGGTTTAGATTAATAATATTCGTAGGAAACTTGCATGTAACTTCTACTAAATTTGAAGAAAAAGAAGCTTTATCGCTAAGAAATGAAATTGTAGATAATCTACTTCCATATTTAGAAAATGATTCTGAAGTTGCAATGGATATGTTCCTAAATTATGAAACTTACTTTAATGATTTATTAGCTAAACAGATTGATCCAGTTGAAACAATGTCTTTAGCAGTTTTTGATAAATATAATATTAATGATTGTCAGTCAGAATTATTGAAACGTAAAAATGAACCTAATCCTGTTTTGTTTAACGAGTTGAGAAAGTATTTACAACACTTTGTTTGGAATTGGGAAGAGTTCTTAGAAAAGTGTAAAGTTACATTTTAAATTCCTGTGTAGTTGTATGGAGTGATTTTTTGGAGTTCTTCTTTAACCTCATCACTTACTTCTAACTCATTAATAAAGTTTGAGATACTTTCTTCGTTGATAACCGAATTAGTTCTAGTTAAATCTTTTAAGGCTTCATATGGATTGGGATAAGATTCTCTTCTTAATATAGTCTGAATAGCTTCTGCACAAACTGCCCAGTTTTTATTAAGATCATCTTGTATTTTTTCTTCATTTAACACTAATTTCCCAAGACCCTTATTCAAAGAAGAAAATGAGATTAAATTATGAGAAAAAGGTACACCAATATTTCTTAGTACAGTACTATCTGTTAAATCTCTTTGTAGTCTAGATATAGGGAGTTTACTAGAAAGAAATTCGTAAACAGCATTTGCCACTCCTAAATTTCCTTCCGCATTTTCAAAATCTATTGGGTTTACTTTGTGTGGCATGGCAGAAGATCCTACTTCTCCTTTTTTTATAGCTTGTTTAAAGTAGTCCATACTAATATAAGTCCAAATATCTCTAGAAAGATCAATTAAAATATTATTAATTCTTTTAATACAGTCCATTAAAGCGGCGAGATAGTCATAATGTTCAATTTGTGTAGTTGTTTGTTGTCTTTTGAGTCCTAGTCTGTTTTTAACAAAATTATTTCCAAATTCAACCCAATTATGTTCTGGATAGGATACATGATGAGCATTGAAATTTCCAGTTGCACCTCCAAATTTAGCAGAAAATGGTATGTTGTTCAATAATTTTATTTGATTTTCAATTCTTTCTACAAAAACAAAAATTTCCTTACCTAATTTTGTTGGAGAGGCAGCTTGACCATGAGTTCTAGCTAACATTGGTACATTTTTCCATTCATTAGAAAGTTCATTTAATTTTTCTGTAACTTTTTTTAGATCTGGAAAAAATATATTATTAAATGCTTCTTTAATTGAAAGAGGCACAGCTGTATTGTTAATATCTTGTGATGTTAAGCCAAAATGAATAAATTCTTTAAAATCAGAGAGTCCTAATTTATCAAATTCTTCTTTAATAAAATATTCTACTGCTTTTACATCATGATTTGTGACACTTTCAATTTTTTTTACTCTTTTTGCAGAATCAATTGAGAAATCTGTGTAAAGTTTTCTTAGGTTTTCAAATTTTGTTTTTGGGAAATTTTTTAATTGTGGAATAGATGATTCACACATACTGATAAAATATTCAACTTCAATTAATATTCTATATTTAATTAATGCTGACTCAGAAAAATAATCTCTTAATTTTTCTGTTTTTGATGCATATCTTCCATCAATTGGAGAAATTGCGGTAAGTTCACTTAAAGACATATTTGTATGTTTTTAAAATATGATTGCAAAACTACAAAATTTGAATAAGAAGATAGTTGAATTGTATTGTTATTTGTTACTTTTGATTTATGGATTTAGTTTTTATTATTATTGTAATTTTACTTCTTTTTATTGGTGTAATAGGAAGTTTTTTTCCTGCAATTCCTGGCCCTCCTATCTCTTATGGAGCTTTGTTACTTTCACATTTTTATATCTTTCCTTTAAAAGATAAAAGTGATTTGTGGTTATGGGCATTGATAGTGGTTATAGTTACAATTCTAGATTTTTGGGTCCAAATTTATGGAGTGAAGAAGTTTGGAGGTGGTAAAAAATCTATTAACGGTTCAGTACTTGGTTTGATTGTTGGAATCTTTCTTGTCCCTGGTATTGGATTAATAATAGGTCCTTTTTTAGGAGCATTTATAGGTGCGAAAATGGAGGGTGAAAATTTAAATAATGCTTTTAAAATTGCATTTGGAGCTTTTACTGGTTTTATTCTAGGAACACTTTTAAAATTACTTGTTTCTTTATATATTACATATATCATTATTGACTCAATATCCTCTTTATGTTAAAGTATAAAGTTTCTGCAGTATCTTATCTAAATACAGTTCCATTTATATATGGATTAAAATCTTCTAAAATATACGAAGATATAGAGTTACAACTCAATTATCCCTCTGCTTGTGCGAAGAAATTAATAAATGATGAAGTAGATATTGCACTTGTACCCGTAGTAATTTTGAAGAGTTATCCTTCGTTTAAAATTGTAACTGATTATTGTATTAGTGCAGATGGACCTGTAGATACTGTTTGTTTGTATTCAAATGTATCACTTAATAATATTGAAGATATATATTTAGATTATCAATCTAAAACATCTGTTGAGCTATTAAAGATTTTATGTAAGGAATATTGGAAAATTTCACCAAATTTTAAAAATTCAAAAATTGGATTTGAAGAAAAGGTTAAAGATAATACAGCCGCTTTAATTATAGGAGATAGAGCATTTGCAGCAAATGATAAATATAAATATATATATGATTTATCTGAGGTATGGAAACAAATGACAGGACTTCCATTTGTTTTTGCATGTTGGATTTCTAATAAGGAAATTGATGAATATTTTCTTTATGAGTTTCATCAATCATTAAAATTGGGAATTGAAAATGTAGAAGAATCTATTAGAATCGAGTCTATAAACTATTCGCATTGTGACAATCCAAAAGAATATTTGAACAGAAAAATTTCCTATATTTTAGATGAAGAAAAACGAACAGGAATGGAGTTGTTCTTAAAAAAGATTAAAGATTCATAGATTTTGTAATTAATGGTACAGATGTTTATATTGAGCTGGTAAAATTATTGAAATTTTATTATATAACTCTCGTAAATCTAGTGAAGGGTTTTCATTATACTTTACACTTTCCCCATTAATAACAATAGTTTTTACTTGTAAATCCTGTAATCCTCTATTGAAATATTTATTTCCTATTTCTGAGAATTTTATTTCTTTAGAGTATAAAATTATTTTATCTAAATCAGAAGTAGAGTATTTGAAATATTCTTTACTTTTTTTTGTGTTTTTGATGTAGTTAAACAGTCCAACTCCATCAGAGTAGAATGTTATTTTATATACATGACAATTTCCTTTACAAGGCGAATTTTGTAAAGATAAAACTACTTTTCTTTCTTTGTGTTGATGATTGTTAGTAACTAAACAAGCGGAAATAGAAAATAAAAGAACTATTATATGAAAGTTCCTCATTATTTTTTCTTTCTATTTTTTAACTGTTGTTCTTGTTTTCTTTGTAGTTCTTCTAGTTTTTTCTGAAATTTAGATTTCTTTCTTGGTTTTTTCTTGTTTGCTTCAAGTTGAGCAATTATAGCTTTTTCGTCTACAAATCTTCTCATAAAGAACATTTGACTAAATGTAAAAATATTTGCTAGGAAGTAGTAGTAGGATAGTGCAGATGCATAATTGTTAAAGAAACCTAAAAACATTACTGGCATAAGGTACATCATGAATTTCATTCCCGGCATCTGATTTCCGCTCATTTGGCTATTCATATGTGTGTACATTAAAGTAGAAATACACATTAAAAGTGTAAATAAACTTATATGATCACCATAGAAAGGTATCTCGAATCCTAACTTATATATAGAGTCGTAAGCGGAGAGATCGTCAGCCCATAAAAACGCATTTTGTCTTAAATCAAGTGAAGCTGGAAAAAATCTAAACATCGCAATTAAAATTGGAAATTGGAATAGCATAGGTAAACACCCTCCCATTGGATTTACTCCAGCTTTTCTGTACAAATTCATACTTTCCTGCTGAGCTTTTAATGGATCCTTTTCTTTATGTTTTTCATTTATCTTATCTATCTCAGGCTTTAAAACTTTCATTTTAGCTTGAGATAAATATGATTTATAGGTAAAAGGTGCCAATGAAAATTTAATAATTAAAGTTAATAATAATATAATAATACCAAAATTTGCTAATCCAGCAGAGTTTTTCAGGAAATTAAATAATTTGATTATTATGTATTTATTGACAATAGTATCAATCCACATAAATCCAAGTGGTAATATATTTTCATAACCTAAATCATAACTTTTTAAATCGTTATAATCATTTGGGCCAAGGTATAAAGAATAGTTACTTTCCCCATCTTCAATTTGAGTTCTTAAAGACATTACTTTTATATATTCGTCCTCCTCATTGTTTACTACTTTAAACTCTGTTCCATTGTTAAAATTATTGTTTTGTGCAGTTATTATTGTACTGAAAAACTGTTGTTTAAACGCAATCCAACTTATTTCAGTATTAAATTCATTAAGTTCAAATGCGTCATTATCCCATGTGTAATCTACATCTTTAGAGTAGTCTTCTTGATAATAAAATCCTGTATATTGCTCCTGATTACTTTTTGATTTTTCTGTCTCTGGTGCTGCAATGGTCCAAATTAATTCTGGATTTGATATACCTTCTGACTCTATACTTAAATCAACAAAGTAAGACTTGTTTTCATCTAGAGTATAGGTGTATTTTATATACGCGTTATTGTCATAATTTTTTCTAAAAGAAATGGAGTTATTTTCTTCTTTTACCAAAAAGAATTCATTTGTATTTATATTTCTATCTCCTGTAATTTCAAATCTAGAATCTTTGTTATTAAATATTTCAATGTCCTTACTTTCGTAATTTTTATCATCTAGATTTTTTTTATATTCCTGATAACTATAATATCCTTTTATTACTGCGGAAGAAATTTCACCCCCTTTGTTTGTGAATTCTAATTTAATTTTATCATTTTCTAAAACGTAGAATTCTTCTTTTAAAACTTCATTAGTATCAATATCTGAAGTGGTTGTGATTATATTTTCTTCTTTTGAATCCTGTTGATTACTATTAACTTGTTCTGTATTTTCTTTATAATCCACTTGTTCACTTGAATTGTCAAAAACAAATACATTAAAGATTATAAGTATTGCTGCCATCAATATTAGTCCTGTAAAAGAACTCTTATCATTTTGTTTCATCAGTCTATTTTTTATTTTGTATACATGCCTTAATAAACCCTACAAATAACGGGTGAGGATTTGCTACAGTACTCTTATACTCTGGGTGGAATTGAACTCCGACAAACCAAGGATGATTTAGTATTTCAACAATCTCTACTAAATTATTTTTTGGATTTATACCAGTTGCTATTAAACCAGATTCTTCCAAATCAGATTTATATTTGTTATTAAACTCATACCTGTGTCTGTGCCTTTCTCTAATGTTTGTATCATTGTAACATTCATAAGATTTAGAGTCTTTTGAAATAACACAGTCGTAAGCTCCTAATCTCATAGTCCCTCCTTTTTCACTTACTTCTTTTTGTTCTTCCATCAAATCTATTACTGGATATGGAGTGCTCTCATTCATTTCAGTTGAATTAGCACCTTCAAATCCAAGCACATTTCTTGTAAATTCGATAACTGCAGATTGCATTCCTAGGCAAATACCAAAAAATGGGATATTATTTTTTCTTATATATTTTATCGCAGATATTTTACCTTCCATCCCTCTATCTCCAAACCCAGGAGCTACTAAAACGCCGCTTAATCTTGAAAGTTTTTTTCCAACATTAGTGTCATTAATATCTTCTGAATGAATCCAGTTTACTTTTACTTTACAATTGTTTTTAACTCCAGCGTGAATAATTGCTTCTGAAATAGATTTATAGGCATCTTGAAGTTCTACATATTTTCCGACTAATCCGATTGTTATATTTTGTTTAGGATTTTGTAATCCTTCTAAGAAATTACACCATTGATCTAGTTTAACATCTGTATTATCTTCTAAACCTAATTTTCTTAATACTACTTTATCAAGTCCTTCTTTTTGCATTAAAAGAGGAACTTCATAGATCGTAGATGCATCCATAGATTCTATAACCGCATCTTTTTCTACGTTACAAAACCTAGCGATTTTTCTTTTTAATTTTGAATCTAGAGGATGCTCTGTTCTACAAACTAAAATATCAGGTTGTATTCCTGATTCTAATAAAGTTTTAACAGAATGTTGAGTTGGTTTTGTTTTTAATTCTCCAGCTGCTGATAAAAAAGGTATCAGAGTCAGATGAATAAATAAGGCATTGTATTCTAATTCCCATTTTAACTGTCTTACTGATTCTATAAAAGGAAGCGCTTCAATATCTCCAACTGTTCCACCAATTTCAGTAATTACAAAATCAAAGTTACCTGTGTCCCCTAAGATTTTTATTCTTTTTTTTATCTCATCTGTAATATGTGGAATGATCTGAACAGTTTTCCCTAGATAATCTCCTTTTCTTTCTTTATTTATTACTGTTTGATAGATTCTTCCTGTTGTAACATTATTTGCTTGGGAAGTCTCATTATTAAGAAATCGTTCGTAATGTCCTAAATCTAAATCTGTTTCTGCTCCATCATTAGTCACAAAACATTCTCCATGTTCGTATGGATTCATTGTGCCTGGATCAATATTAATATATGGGTCTAATTTCTGAATAGTTACTGAATATCCTCTTGAAATAAGTAACTTTCCTAATGAAGCAGATATAATTCCTTTTCCAAGTGAAGATGTTACTCCACCAGTGACAAACAAATATTTTGTTGGAGATTTACTCAATTTCTCATATTTAATTTATAAAGCGTCAAAAGTAAGAAAAATACTACTGTAAATAATAGCATTTTATTAATAATGAAATATTATTTTCTTATCAGATGGTAATTAGAATTTTAAACTAATCCCTGCGCTAGGGAGTAATGGGAGTTGATTAACTCTCTCATGCTCTATTCTATTGAAGTAGAAAATATTTTCTCTATTATATGCATTAGTAACAGAAGCTGAAATCTCTAATATAGTATTTTTAGAGATTTCGATTGTTTTAGATAAAGATAAATCTAATCTGTGGTAATAAGGAAGTCTTCCTTGGTTTAACTCAGCATATATAACATCTAATTCTCCATTTTGAGTTATATAATCAGTATTTATTCCTCCGGTAAAAGGTATGTTTTCGTAATATCCTTGAGTTTGTGTGAATGGAAATCCTGATCCAAGATTCCAACGAGCGTCAGCTTTCCAACTATTATTATTACCAAATGTAAGGCTACTAACAAAGTTTACATTATGTCTTCTGTCGAAGTGAGGAAAATATACATTTCCTTCATCATATCTTTGAATGATACCTAATGAGTAAACTGTCCATAAATACAACTGCTTGTTTTTATATTTTAGTAAGAAGTCTATACCTTTTGCTAGACCTCTTTCAATAATAAATTCATTATCAAAATTAGAAATCATTTCTCGATTGATATTTGTTAGTTGTGTAAAATCTTTAATATAAGCTTCAACTTGAATATCCATTTTTAGATTAATATCATATTCTCCTCCTATGATAATATGTTTTGCTTTTTGTATTTTATGTTTGTATTCATTTCCATTTTCGTCTAATGGTATATCATCAGGACTAGTGAGGAATCCGTAAAATAGGTTTACAACATCTCTATCTGATATGGTACTTATTATATTTTGAGAATAGATTCCTGTTGCAAGTTTTAGTCTCAATACATCTGAAGCTAAATATTTTATGCCCAGCCTAGGTTCTGGAGAAGTTTCAAGATTATATTTCTGTAGCCTAAATCCTGGCTCAAAGATAAATCTATTAGCGTTATATTGATAATTTACATATGCGGAAAATTCTGAGGTATTTTCATCTTGTTCAATTATAGCATTTGCAGAGTTGAAGGTCTTAAATTTAGTAAGAAAACTATAAACATCAAATCCATATTTTATTTTTCCTTTTGGTTGAAAAGAAGTAAAGTCAAACCCCATGCTACCTCCAGCAATAGAACTTTCTCTTAATGGGGATGATATTTCTTCAAGAGTGATATGATATTTTGAATAGGCAAAATTACCTTCAATTAACACTGGTGAATTTCCGGGAATTAATAAAAAATCTGATCCAAGACCAAAAGAATTCCATTGTAAATCAGAAACTCCCTGATAATTTACATTATCTTGAAAATTAAATCCAAAAATATTTGCTTTACTTCCGTTTTGTGATCCAAATGTAAATTTTCCATACAAGTCTGTATACGAATATGGCATTGGAAAATCATAAATGATCTCAGAGGTTTTGTCTAAATAAGAAGTTTTGCCTGAAAAAAGAAAGGAGCTGTTTCCGTCAACTTTAAATGGTCCCTCTAATAATAATTTACTTCCAAAAGTATTCGATGATAATTTTCCTTGAATTCTTTTTTTGTTTCCATCTTTTGTTTTAATATCCATAATAGAAGAAACTCTACCTCCATATTCTGCAGAAAAACCTCCAGTATAAACATCAGTAGCCTTTATAATATCTGCGTCAAATACAGAGAATAATCCAATAGAGTGGAAGGGGCTATAAACAGTCATGCCGTCCAATAATACCTTATTCTGTACTGGAGAACCACCTCTGATGTATAGCTGTCCACCTTGGTCACCAGTAAAAATAACTCCAGGAATAATTTGCATGTATTGAGCTAAATCAGCTTCTCCACCAATAGTAGGCACTAAGTCTAGATCTTCGTTTGTAATTTTAATAGAAGCTGCTTTTACATCAGTTTTGTTTTCTAGCCTATCTGCAGAAATTTCTATTTCATTAATTTTTACAGCAGATGTATTTAGTTCAATATTTAGGTTAAAAATTTTCCAATCATTTATTGAAATATTTTTCGTGTATTTTTCATATCCTACAAACGTAACTACTATTTTGTGATCTCCTGTCGGGATTTGAGAAAGATTATACATTCCATTTAAGTCTGTTTGGGTTCCAAAACTTGTTCCGTCAATTGTAACATTACAAAACATAATAGGTTCTCCAGAAGATTTATCATAAACAAAGCCTCTAATGGATCCCTTTTGAGAGAAAAGGTTAAGACCTAAGAAGATTCCTAAAAAAAGAAGAAATATATTTTTATTCATATTATAAAAACGTTTGCAAATATAATAAGATAGCTTTGTTTGTTGATGTAATTAGTGTAATATCTTAAAAGTAAGTTCTTTTAGT
The DNA here is from genome assembly GCA_913052655.1 of uncultured Flavobacteriales bacterium. Taxonomy (GTDB): domain Bacteria; phylum Bacteroidota; class Bacteroidia; order Flavobacteriales; family BACL11. The sequence continues at coordinate 11,252 of CAJXFN010000024.1, forward strand.
AATTCGTTATCTTTTATAGAAGGATTATTTACTCCTTTACTTTTAAGGTCATATTCTTTTAATAAAGTAAAAATTTTAAACAATTTACTCATAGAATAATTTTTGGCGGCAGTTTGGTAAGAATGAACAAAAAAAGGATTTATTGATAGATTTGCTGCAACATTTTCTTTGCTTTTATCTTTTAAACTATGATATATCATAATTTTCTGAAAATAACTAAATAAGGAAGAAAGTGTAAGAACAAATGGATGGTTTTTAGGATTTTCTGAAAAGTGTTTTATAATTCTATTGGATTTTAGTATATTTTTTGCTCCTATAGCATTTTGAAATTCGAATATATTAAAATCTTTACTTATTCCAATATTTTCTTCTATAATTTTGGGCGATATTTGTTCTCCATCATTTAAATTTAAAATTAGTTTGCTTATTTCATTACTAATTTTTAATAAATCTGTTCCTAGATAATCAGATAATATTTTTGAAGATTTATCATCAATAGAAAAACCCAATTTTTTTACATAGGATTTTATCCATAAAGGAATCTGATTTTCATAAAGCTTCTTACTCTCAAATAATACTGCTTTTTTAGATAAACTCTTTCCAAAAGATTTTCTTTTGTCAATTTTTTTATATTTATAACAAATTACCAATATGGTAGAAGGAGTTGGATTATCTAGATATGTCTCTAGTTTGTCAATAGATCGGATATCTTGAGCCTCCTTTATAATCACAACTCTATATTTAGATCCAAATGGAAATTGCCTTGCTTCAGAAACAATTGTTGCCACATCAATCTCTTTTCCATATAATGTTATTTGATTAAACTCTTTTTCTTCTGAATTCAGGATATTTTTACTAATATAATCACATATCCGATCTATGTAATAGGATTCTTCACCCATTAAAAAATAGATTGGTTTAAAAACTTTTTTGTCTATCTGTGTTATGATATCCTTATATTTCATTAATTTGGTGTGTGAAAAAATTACCAATTTTAAATTTGCCAATTTACAAACTCAAATTGAAAGAGATTGGTGAAAAAACACATATTTTTGATGTTGTAAGAAAAAAATATCTGATCCTAACACCAGAGGAATGGGTGCGGCAAAATTTTGTTCAATACCTAAATATAGAGAAGAATTACCCTATAGGACTTATGGGAGTTGAGAAGAAGGTTAACTACAATAATTTGATAACACGTGCAGATATTGTTATTTATAATTCAGATGGTCATCCTAACTTAATTGTAGAATGTAAAGCTCCCAAAATTAAAATAACACAAGATACTTTCTATCAGATAGCAAAATATAATTCTCAATTAAAGGTACGATATTTAATAGTAACAAATGGTATAAAACATTATTGTTGTGAAATGGATTATCAGAAAAATGATATAAGTTTTTTAAAAGAAATACCTAAAAATAAAATGTAATTTGATTTGTTAAACGAGTTATAATAAATCTTAGGAGTTTATTTTATTAAACTCTGTATTTTTTTTCTTAAAACAATTTAATGAAAAATTATTTGTTTTCTTTTCTTATTAAATTTAAAGCAGATCCAGCTTTAAACCAATCAATTTGTTGTCGGTTATAAGTGTGATTTAACTTTATATTGTTTTTTGTTCCATCATTATGAATGATCTCTAAATTTAATTGTTTTCCTTCTTCAAAATCAGTTAAATCAGTAAAATTAAATGTGTCATCCTCTTTTATTAAATCATAATCAGATTCATTATCAAAAGTAAGTCCTAACATACCTTGTTTTTTTAGGTTTGTCTCATGAATTCTAGCGAATGATTTGACAATAACAGCGACTACGCCGAGGTGTCTGGGTTCCATCGCTGCATGCTCTCTAGAAGATCCCTCTCCATAGTTATGATCTCCAACAACAATTGTAGGTATATTAGACGCTTTATATGCTCTAGCAACATTTGGAACTTCATCGATCTCTCCATTAATTTGATTAACTACAGCATTTGTTTGTCCTCCAAATGCATTTACTGCTCCAATCAAACAGTTATTGGAGATATTATCTAAATGTCCTCTGTATCGCAACCATGGTCCCGCCATAGAAATGTGGTCAGTAGTACATTTTCCTTTAGCTTTAATCAAAAGTTTTGCTCCTGTTATATTTTTTTCATTCCAAGCTGAGAAAGGCGTGAGTAATTGTAATCTATTAGATTCAGGATTTACAACCACTTCCACTTTACTTCCGTCTTCTGCAGGAGCTTGATAACCATTATCTACTACATCAAAACCATTTGGAGGTAATTCATGTCCTGTTGGTTCAGATAATTTAACCTGTTCACCGTTTTCATTGGTAAGGCTATCTGTAATAGGATTAAAATCTAATCTACCTGAGATTGCAATTGCTGCTACCATTTCTGGAGACGCTACAAAAGCATGTGTGTTTGGATTTCCGTCTGCTCTTTTCGCAAAGTTTCTGTTAAAAGAATGAACGATAGAATTTTTTTCTTTCTTTTCAGCACCTTCTCTGTCCCACTGTCCAATACACGGTCCGCAAGCATTTGTAAATATTCTAGTCGATTCAAATTTATTAAAAGTATCTATTAATCCATCTCTTTCTGCAGTGTATCTTACTTGTTCAGATCCTGGATTAATTCCTAAAATTGCTTTTGGTTTTATTCCTTTGCTTACAGCGTCTTCAACTATAGACGCTGCTCTTGATAAATCTTCATACGATGAATTTGTACAAGAACCAATCAAAGCCCATTCAATATCTAGAGGCCAATCATTTGTAATTGCTTTATCGTGCATTTCAG
>CAJXFN010000025.1 GCA_913052655.1 uncultured Flavobacteriales bacterium
CATGACCATCAATAGGTCCAAAATATCTGAAATTTAAGGACTCAAAATAATTACTCTCCCCTAGTAAAGAGTATTTAACCGCTCCCTCTACCTTTTGAGCGACCTTTTGTGCATTAGGTCCAAACTTACTTAATTTTCCTAATATCTTCCAAATCTTATTCTTCGCCTTATTATAAGTTTTTGAAGTTGCAATATCTGTAAGATACTCCTTCAATGCCCCTACAGCAGGATCAATAGACATGCAATTATCATTTAATATGATTAAAAGATTAGTTCCCTCTGTTCCCGCATGATTTAAACCTTCAAAAGCAATTCCTCCTGTCATAGATCCATCTCCAATAACTGCGATATGTTGTTTGTTTTTATCCTTTTTCAACTCAGAGGCTAATGACATCCCTAAGGCAGCCGAAATTGAAGTTGATGAATGCCCTACTCCAAATGTATCGTATACACTCTCTGATCGTTTAGGGAAACCACTGATTCCTTTGTATATTCTGTTGGTATGAAATACATCTCTTCTTCCAGTTAAAATCTTATGCCCATAAGCTTGATGACCAACGTCCCATACTAATTGGTCTTCAGGAGTATTAAAAGTATGATGTAGTGCAACTGTTAACTCCACAACTCCTAAACTAGCTCCAAAATGCCCCCCTTTTTCGGAGACTACATCAATAATAAATTTTCTTAACTCTTCAGAAACTTGAGGCAGGTCTTTCTTATTCAACTTTCTTAAATCAGAAGGTGAATTAATCTTAGATAATAATGGTCCCGCAATAAACTTACTCATAATAGTATGCAAAGATACAGATAATATAATGATTTTTAAATAAAATTGAAAATTCGTAATATTGTTGAGTTATGAAAAAGATTTTGTGTTTGTTATCATTAATACATTTTCTAGGATTTTCACAAAATCCTAAACTCCCATTTAAAGATGGAGAATCATGCTCTTATCGTATTGGATATGGTCTTTTTGGAGGAGGTCAAGCAAAATATTCTGTAATACAAGACAAAGCAGAAACAAAAGTAATTGTAAGCGGTAGAAGTAATTCTTTTGTAGATTTATTTTTTATAGTTAGAAATAGATATGAAACTATAATTAATAATCGAACATTATTACCAAGATATTTTAAAAGAAATAATAATGAAGGTGGGTATTTAATTAATCAAGAATATTTCTTTAATCAGGATTTAAACATTGTAAATACACAAAATGGAAAATTTAAAACTAATATAAATACTTTTGATATGTTATCTTCCTTTCTTTATGGCAGGTCCTTAAAATCAACTGACTTGAAGAAGAACGAATCTATATATATTAACATGTTTCTCGATGAAGAAATTTATAATATGGAGGTAATATTTCTAGGAAAAGAAACAATAAATACAGATATTGGCAATATAAAATGTCTTAAATTCTCTCCAAAAGTTCAGGTAGGTAGAGTATTTAAAAATGAAGATGATTTAACTATTTGGGTATCTGACGACAAAAATCATTTATTAATAAAAGTTGAATTAGAAATTTGGGTTGGAAGTATTGATGCTATAATTACAAGTGCAAAAAATATTAAATTCCCATTGTCAATAACTGATTAAATTTGAATAAATTTAAATCTTTTTTATATGTATTTTGGCTCATAATATTTAACTAAATTTTATATACATGCGAAAGATTTTTATTTTTACTTTAATAGCCTTCGTAACTTCTATTTTGTTTATCTATTGTAATTCTAAGGAAAATGACACCACAAAATTAACATCTGAAAAATCTCACGAATCAGAAAAAATAAAAATTGCCCCTCCAACAATTGATGAAATAATTGAAAACGGTGTACCCAATGATAGTAATAAAATAAAAGAAGGAGTAAGTTATGAGACAGATGAATTTTCTGTAATTGAAGGAGTTGTTAACCCCGGCCAAGCAATAAGTCATATTTTAGGAAAATATAATATAAGTAATGCAGACATATATAAACTAGAGCAAGCTTCTAAAGATATTTTTGATTTAAGAAACATACAAAGTGGGAAACGCTATACTGTAATTTGTTCTAAAGATTCTAATTATATAGCTCAGTGTTTTGTATATCAAAAATCAAAAACCCAGTATGTGGTATTTGACTTTAGAGATACAATAAGTGTGAGAGAAGGGGAAAAAGAAGTAATCACTAAAACAAATATTGTAAAAGGAACCATAAATCAAGGGGGAGGCCTTTGGTATTCTATCTCAAAAAAATTAGGTGAAGAAAAAGCTCCTGCACTAGTAGATTTTTTAGCAAATAATATTTATGCGTGGTCAATTGATTTTTTTCAAATTCAGGCTAAAGATTCTTTCATAGTTTACTTTGAAGAAAAATATGTAGAGAATGAATTTGTAGGAATTGGCAAAGTATATGCGGCATCATTTACTCATAAAGGAAAAATAATTAATGCGTTTCGTTTTAAAGAAAATGAAAAATACGCAGATTACTTTGATGAAAACGGAAATAACTTAAGGAGTGCATTTTTAAAATCTCCAATAGATTTTGCTAGAGTTAGTTCTGGTTTTGGACACAGGAAACATCCAATATCTGGAAAATGGAAGAAACATAATGGTGTAGATTACGCTGCACGTACTGGAACTCCTATAATGTCAACCGCAAGCGGAACAGTAACATTTGCTGCAAGAAAAGGGGGTTATGGCAATTGCATAATCGTAAAACACAACGAAAAGTATACAACTCTTTATGCTCATTTATCTAAATTTAAAAAAGGTATTAGCAAAGGATCGTACGTAAAGCAGGGTGATGTAATTGGATATGTTGGAAGTACGGGGTACTCTACAGGACCTCATCTACATTATGAATTTATGGTTCATGGCAAACACGTTGATCCTTTTAAGCAGGAACTTCCAGCCTCTTTACCTTTAAAAGATGAAAATACTGAAGAATTTAATAAATTAAGAAATGAATACACAGAAATACTTCAGAATTTTGTAAAATAGCAGCATGATAAATAATAGAGAAATATCTCTTTGGCTTATAAGCCTAATAATGGGTATTTCTTTTTTTAGCTTTTCTCAACAAAACTTCCCCTTTATTGAAAATAAAGGACAATATCCTAACTTTGTTTATGCTAAAGCCAAAATTCCATCTGGAAGTATTTTTGTAGAGAAAGGAAGGTTTATATACGGTTTTTATAGTAGCGCACAATTAATAGAAAGACATAATCTTAACAGAGAAGAAAAGTGGATCGACGCTCACTCAATTTCAGTAAACTTTTTAAAATCTAATGAAGATTTAGAAACTAATTTAGTAGGTAGTAGTAATTATTATGAAAATTATTACAACACAAAAAATTGGGCTGAAAAAGTATATTCATATAAAACACTGTATCAGAAAAACCTTTACAATGGTGTAGATCTAAAAATCTATTCTTCAAAAGGTTTTTTAAAATATGACCTAATAGTTCATCCTAATTTTTCCGAAAAAAAAATAAAAATACAATATGAAGGACAGAACGAAATATATTTAAAAAATGGAAATCTAATTGTATCCACATCTGTAAATGAAATAATGGAAATGTCTCCATATTCATATCAGTATATTAATGGAGATACTATAGAAATAAAGTCTCGTTTCAAATTAAAAAACAATATTCTTACTTTTGAACTCCCTAACGGATATGACAAGAATCACAAATTATTTATTGATCCTATCTTAATTTTTTCTACTTATTCTGGATCCACCGCTGATAATTTTGGATACACAGCTACATATGACAATGACGGTTATTTATACTCTGGAAGCACTGTCTTTAGTATAGGGTATCCTACAACTATTGGAGCGTATCAGATAAATTATTCTAATAACTTTGGTGGAACAGATATCGGAATAACTAAATATGACACTTCTGGAACTTACAGAATTTACTCCACCTACCTTGGTGGTAGTATGGATGAATTGCCTCATAGTATGATTGTAAATAATTTAAATGAATTATTTATTTTCGGCACAACAGGATCTGACGATTACCCTACAACTATTGGGTGTTTCAACAATTCTTTTAATGGAGGCAATGGTTTTTCTCCTAGCGGACTTGGAGTTTCTTTTCCTAGTGGGAGTGATATTATTGTTAGTAAATTAAGCTCAAATGGAGGAAGTTTATTAGCCTCCACTTATATTGGAGGTTCTGGAAATGATGGGTTAAATACCTCACAAAAATTGAAAAGAAATTATGCAGATGAAGTAAGGGGAGAGATTGACATTGATAAAAATAACAATATATATCTAGCTACATGCACCTATTCTACAGATTTTCCTACTACAACTTCCTTTCAAAATATAAATAATGGTTCTCAAGAAGGATGTATTTTAAAATTAGACAATCAGTTAAGCACCATTATTTGGAGTTCTTATCTTGGAGGAAATAAAGATGATGCAATATATTCTTTAGCTTTAGATAATTATGATAATGTTTTTGTTACTGGAGGAACAAACTCTAATAATTTTCTAACTACAACAAATGCATATCAAAGTAATTACCAAGATTCGATTAGAGCAGATGCATTTATTACTCATATTTCTTCTGATGGTAACTCTATTATAAACTCAACTTATTTTGGATCTAAGTTTTATGATCAATCTTATTTTGTAGAATTAAACTCTGAAGAAGAGGTATATGTTTTTGGACAAACGCAAGCTCTATCGGATAGTTTAGTTCACAATGCTAATTATTTTACTTTGGACGCAAGTCAGTTTGTAGCTGTTTTTTCTAATAATTTAGAAGAATTATTACGATCAACAGTTGTTGGAACAGGCAAAGGAACCCCAGATATTTCTCCTACAGCATTTTTAGTGGATGTTTGTAATAATATTTACATTTCTGGATGGGGCAGCTCCACCGGCAATGGGCCTCTGTCCACCTTAAATATGCCAATTACATCTAACGCCTACCAAAGCACAACAGATGGAAATGATTTCTACATTATGGTTTTAGATGATAATCTTGATAATCTTGTCTATGGAACTTATTTTGGAGGAAGTCAAAGTGCGGAACATGTAGATGGAGGGACAAGTAGATTTGATAAAAAAGGAATCATTTACCAATCAGTATGCGCTGGATGTGGAGGGAATAATGATTTTCCAATAAGACCTAATCCTGGAGCAGTATCTGCAACTAACAATTCCAATAATTGTAACAATGGGGTATTTAAATTTGATTTTAATTTCCCAATTGTTTTAGCTGATTTTAACGCTCCTTGGGCTGGGTGTAATAATAATATTAATTTTACAAATACGAGTACAATTCCAACAAATACAACATTTTATTGGGATTTTGGAGATGGAAATAACTCCACACTAGAAAATCCTACTCATCAATATTTAAACCCTGGCATTTACATGGTAACTCTTGTCACTTCTTCGTTAGACGCCTGTAATCTTTCTGATACCATTAGCAAAGAAATATATATTCTTTCTAATTCTTCATATTCTTTACAAGATATTGAAATATGTAAAAATCAGTCAGCTCAAATTGGGATACTACCAATAAATAACCCCTCTATTAATTACTCGTGGCAGCCTAACATTGGTTTAAATAATACATCAGTGCCTAACCCTATTGTTAATATTACTAATTCTCAACAATACGAACTGATAATCACTGATGGAAATTGTTTTGATACCTTGAATCAATTGGTTGTTGTTGATAGTATTAATATTAATACTAGTGATGATACAACTTTTTGTAAGGACCCTATTTTACTTTCTGCAAATACAAGCGGAAACATTGATTCAATATATTGGTCTAATAATAGCAATTTCTCAAATATCATAAGTACTACTGATACTTTTTTAACAAACACTCCAGGTACCTTTTACATTTTTGTTAATAATGATAATTGTTTTGACTTGGACAGTATTAATGTACTTAATGACAATATCTCCATAGAATTAAGTGGTATCACTGAACTTTGTAAAGGAGACTCTGTGTTTATAAAAGCAGATGACTTAAATTCATTAGACCCTATAATATCTTACGATTGGGATTCCGATTTTAATATGATTTTTGGTTCGGATTCTTCAAATTTTATTTCTTATCCTACATATACTAGTTACTATAGTGTAAAAGCAACCAATATTTTAGGTTGTTATATTTATGATTCAATTTTAGTTAATGTATCTAATTATCCTGTTTTAGACTCTGTTTGGGCTAATGATACTATTATTTATAAAGGAGAAACTACTCAGTTAAATGTTGAAACCAATTCAAATATACTTTGGAGCACTAATGAAAATATGAGTACTATAAGTGTTTCACCGGAAATTTCGACAAAATATTATATTATTATTTACAATAATTATTGTGAGGTTGAAGATTCTATTTATATAAAAGTAAAAGATGTTTTTTGTGACAAGAGAAAAATATTTATTCCTACTGCATTTAGTCCTAATGGGGATTTGATTAATGATAATTATAAAATTAAAGATGACGATGGAATAATTACGGAGTTTAAAATTGAGATCTTTAACAGGTTTGGACAAAAAATATACTCTTCTGAAGACATAAACAATAGTTGGGATGGATATTTTAATGGAGAGCTTCTTTCTCCTCAAGTTTTTGATTATTATTTAAAAGTAAAATGTATTGGAGAAAAATATTTGTTTGAAAAAGGTAATATTACTTTAATACGATGAAGTATTTATATTTCATATTATTCGTTATTTGCATAAAATTTTTATCCGGTCAAGATGTTCATTTCTCTCAATTCGCAACTGATCGAATGAATCTAAATCCTTCAATGATAGGAAATTTTACAGAGTATGATTCAAGATTTTCAATACAGAGAAAATCACAATGGAATTCAGTTAGTGTTCCTTTTTCTAGTTTTTCATCTTCATACGAAAGGAAAAATATTTTTTATAACTTTAATCTAGGTATTCAGTTTTTAAATGATAAATCTGGTGATTCAAAATTGAGTTTACATCAAATTAATTTAGCTCTATCTAAAAGCTATAATACTTTAAATCTTAACAATTTAAGTATTGGAGCCCTTATTGGTTTTAGTCAGAAATCTATTGATTACACCGAACTAATATTTGAAGATGAAGAACAATTCCTAAAAAATAATTTTATTTATCCTGATGTTGGAGTTGGTTTAAGTTATAAAGCATTCCCAAATAAAATCCTTTCATATAATTTTGGAATATCATCATTTCATTTAAACAAACCTAACATCTCTTTTAATGAAGATGAAAATGTAAAGTTACATGTAAAAAATAACCTTTATTTTGGAGTAGAATATGACTACTTAACAAATTTTACAATAATTCCTGAGGTGGTGTTTACTAGCCAAAGCATGTCTAACGAACTAATTATCGGAAGTCAAGCAGAATTTACATTGGAAAACATTAAAATCATTCCATTTACTTATTACAGAGTAGAGGATGCTATAATAATAGGATTTGGAATGATGAAAGATAACTTAACTACCAATATAAGTTATGATGTCAATATTTCTGATTTAGATATTGCTTCAAATAATAGAGGTGGATTTGAATTTTCTATCATATATTTATGGCAAAAAAGAAAAGAACGGATTAATAAAATTACTGAAGAAGTATGTCCAAAATTTTTGTAAAAGCATTTCTAATTCTGACACCCTTTCTTTCGTTTTCTCAAGATCTTGAAATAAAACATCTGTCTGAGAAGATTAATACAGTAGGGTCGGAATTTAATTTTATAAAAATAGATGAAAACACAGCATACTATAGCTCTTCTACTTTAGAAAAAGGCAAATATCAAACACTAATTTTTAAATCTGTGCGTAAAAATGGAGAATGGAAAAAAGGAACATACAATCATTTGGGAAATTCTTATTCCTATTCAAACATCTCTTATCCAAATGAGAAAAATTGTATTTATTATAGTGTGATAGATAAATTTGGAAATAGTAAAGTTGCTTATAGAGATTATAAAAAACCAGAAGCTGAAATTTTAAATAATAACATCAACTTGTCTAACTCTACAAATACACAACCTCACAAAACAACATATAATAATAAAGATATTTTGTATTTTGTTTCAGATAGAAAGGGAGGATTTGGTGGTCTTGATATTTGGTTTTGTATTATAGATAAAGATGGAAACTATGGTGAAGCTATTAATGCTGGATCAAGAATAAATACAGAATATAATGAAATAACTCCTTTTTTTAATATTTGGACTGGTGAGTTATTTTTTAGCTCTGATAGAAATGAAAAAGACAGCGGCATTGACATTTATAAATCAATTGGTAATTTAAACCTTTGGAATAAAGTTGTGCGGGTTGATGAACTTTGCTCAGATAAAGATGATCTTTATCTTAGTTTTTATGATAAGTATTCTGGATATTTTTCCTCTAACAGAAGCCCTTCTATTTATTTAGATGAAGAAAATTGTTGCAACGATATTTTCTCTTTCCAGTACCCAACGCTAAAAGAAAAAACTACAATCTACTTAGATACAATTAGGAAACATCTTCCAATATCTCTATATTTTCATAATGACGAACCTAATCCAAGTAGCCTACAAACAATTACAAACCTTACTTATAAAGAATGTTATATCTCATATTATTTATTGAAAGAAAAATATATAAAAATTAACAGCAATATAGAAGTTGAAGAATTCTTTGAATTCACTCTTAAAAAAAATTACAATAAATTAAATTCTACCCTTAACTATATTTTACAATCTTTAAAAGATGGTAATAACATGGAGTTGCACATTAAAGGGTATGCAAGTCCATTATATGATAAAGATTATAATATTAACTTGTCTAAGAGGAGAATCTCTTCTTTAATAAATATGTTAAATAATTTTAAAAATGGAGCCTTAAAAGAATATTTGCATAATGGAAGTATTAAGATAGTTGAACTCCCTTTTGGAGAAAACAGATCGGATAAAAAAGTAAGCGATAACCCAAAGGATAGAAAGAATTCGGTTTATAGTAAAAACGCTATGTTAGAAAGAAAAATAGAAATAGTGGAAATACTAGAACTAAAATAAAGGATAAGAATGGTTTGAATAAAACATCCTAAGAAAAATCCAGAATATACCTGTAATCTATTATGCGCTTGTAAATCTAATCTTGAAAAAGCGAGTAATCCGGAAAGAAAAAAGAATGCAATGACCCAATAATATAAGCTTCCAAATACAATATTCAAAGCAAAAAAACTACCGGTAGCCCCACCTATACCCAACATATGTAAACTTATCTTCCATTTTTTTGTTATTAAAAATGCAAGAATTAAAATAATAATTGAAGAAAGATAAACCGAACATAAATATGGTGATAGATATGCTATTGTTTTAAAGAAAGAGAATCCTAATATCATCACTATAATTGTATAAAATAAGGGAGAATTCCTTTCTTCTATTGTTTCCATTTCTAACGATTTTATTCTTTTTAATTTCAGAAAGAAAATGGATATAATTAGTGGTAATACAAGAGTAAAAATTATAACAGTAAAATAAAGTGGTTTTTTATAACTTGAAAAAAGAATATTAAAAAACTCCACTTCATTTAAAATCACAAATATCACTATTGTAGGCATAAAAACTGGATGAAGTAATATTGTGAAAAACTTAGAAATTTTCATTATAACTCTCTTCTATATTTAGAGGTTTCAATACCTAATTCTTCTCTGTATTTAGCAACAGTTCTTCTTGCAATATGATATTTATCTTCTCCTAAGAGTTCTGACAATCTTTCATCTGTATAAGGGTTTCTTTTGTCTTCAGATTCAATAATTTCAGACAATCTTTTCTTTATAACCTTTGTTGATACTTGGTCTCCATTATCTTTTGTGTAAGCTTCTGAAAATAATTCTTTTAATAAAAAAGTACCGAAAAATGTTTGTACATACTTACTATTACTTACTCGAGAAATTGTTGAGATATTCATATTTACAACATTGGCAATATCTGCTAAAATCATAGGTTTCAATTCTTTTTCATCGCCGGTGTAGAAATATTTTTCTTGATGAGATACAATTGCGTTCATTACCTTTATCAAGGTCATTTCTCTCTGCAGAATTGCATTTTTAAACCATTTAGCAGACTCAATCTTCTTTTGTATAAATTCCTGAGCTTCTTTATCCTTTGTTTCCTTCATCATTTTTTGATAAGAAGAATTTACTCTTAATTCCTTTCCGCTTGTATTAGTTAAGCTGACAACATTCTTTTCTTCTACTATGTTTACTAGAAAATCTGGTGTGATATAAGAAGATGAAATTGTTTTACTGAAATTTGAAGCGGGAAAAGGATTTAATTTTTCTATAATTTCATACACCTCTTTTAATTGTCCTTCTGAAATTCCTAATTCTTTAATTATACCCTCAAAATTCTTTTTACTAAATCTTTCATATTGATTTTCTAGAACAGAAATAGACCTTTCAATAATCTCATCTTCACCTTTATTTTTTAGTTGAATAAGTAAACATTCTTTTAAGTTTCTAGCTCCAACACCATGAGGTTCTAAAGATTGAACTACTAGTAAAGATTTTTCAATCTCATCCTCAGAAAATTCTAAATTAAGATTTATTAATAAATCATCTGAAATAGAAAATAATTCTCTACTAATCCAACCATTATGATCAAGACTATCAATCAAATACTCGATTAAAAAGACTTCATCTTCTGGTAAATTAAGTGTCAGCAACTGTTTTTTCAGATGAGAAGATAAACTTTCATCTGTATTAGATATTTGAATCTCAGAATATTCTGAATTCGTAGAGTGTCGATATTTATATGAATTGTTATTTTCTTCTTCTAATTCGTCAATATTAATATCTTCTGAATTCTCTGATTCCTCCAGAGCAGGGTTCTCTTCTAACTCTTCCTGAATTCTTGAATGTAATGATGCCAAAGGAATTTGCAACAGACTTAGAAACTGTATCTGTTGAGGTGACAGATTTATTCCTTGTTTTAGTTGTAATTTTTGTTTCTGCATTAATTAGAAATCAGCATTTTGAGGTGTTCTAGGGAAAGGAATAACATCTCTAATGTTTTTCATACCAGTAACAAACATTATCAATCTTTCAAAGCCTAATCCAAATCCAGAATGAACACATGTTCCAAATTTCCTTGTTTCTAAATACCACCACAATTCTTCTTTACAAATTTCCATTTCTTCCATCCTATTAGATAGCTTATTTAAATCCTCTTCCCTTTGTGATCCTCCTATTATTTCCCCAATCTGTGGAAATAAAATATCCATAGCTCTAACCGTTTCACCGTCTTCATTCTGTTTCATATAAAAGGCTTTAACACCTTTAGGATAATCACTAATAATTAATGGTTTCTTAAATTTCTTTTCAACTAAATACCTCTCGTGCTCAGACTGTAAATCAGAGCCAAATCCTTCTATTATATATTTAAACTTTTTCTTCTTATTTGGTTTTGAATTTCTTAAAATATCTATTGCTTCTCTATAAGTTAGTCTCTCAAAATCATTCTCAATAACAAATTGAAGACGTTCTAGCAATCCCATTTCAGATCTTTCTTCCTTTTTTAGACTTTTCTCCTCATTTGCAAGTCTACTATCTAAAAATCTTAAATCATCCTCACAATTAGTAATGCAATACTGGATACAATATTTTAAGAATTCCTCTGCTAAATCCATATTTTCTTCTAAATCTGCAAAAGCGACTTCAGGTTCAATCATCCAAAACTCTGATAAATGACGAGAAGTATTAGAATTCTCTGCTCTGAATGTAGGCCCGAAAGTATATACCTGGCCTAAAGATAAAGCTCCTAACTCTGCTTCTAACTGACCCGAGACAGTTAAATTTGTTTTAATATTAAAAAAGTCCTTAGTATAATCAACCTTTCCATCTACTATAGGTGTGTCCTCTAAATTTAAATTTGTAACCTGAAACATTTCACCAGCTCCTTCCGCATCCGCTCCAGTAATAATTGGAGTATGAATATTAACAAACCCTTTATCATTAAAAAATTTATGAACTGCAAAAGTTAGTGCGTGACGTAGTCTAAAAACTGCAGAAAAAGTATTTGTTCTAAATCTCAAATGCGCCTTTTCTCTTAAAAATTCTAAGCTATGTTTTTTTGGTTGTAAAGGGTATTCATTAGCATCAGCCAAACCCAATATTTTGATTTTTTTCGCGAAAAGCTCTGATCGCTGATTGGCACCAATTGATTTTTTTAGAATTCCATTTATTTGAACACAGCAGCCTGTAGTTATATCCTTTATTGTTGCTTCATTGATTATTTGATCTTCAGCAATTACTTGCAATGTCTTAATTGTAGACCCGTCATTGATAGATAAAAACGATGTTGTTTTACTACCTCTTTTGTTTCGTATCCATCCTTTGACTTCGACTTTTTGATTACTTGCTTCTAACTCAAGAATTTCCTTTACTGAAATAATTTGATTATCCGACATTGGCAACTGTTTTGGTAACTAGTTTAACAACAGTTTTTTGTAAGGTTTCAGCATCATATAAACACTCTTTATGTAGTTCCTCCTGAGTTCCATGATTTATAAATTTATCAGGGAAATTAAGCGTCTTAGAGTCGGCAGCTCTGATCAGAGATGCACAAATGAATGTGGTGTTGGATTCAGCACCTATGCATTTGGCAAGTGCCGTAAACGCAAGAACAACAAGTGTTTTCTGTTCAACAATACCTCAATTTGGATTTACTCCATTAGCTGAGTATTCTATCATTGTTGAAGTAGAAGGACAACTAAAATGCAGGCCTTGTGGTGTGCACGGCAAGAAAAAATGTCCAAAAGGTCATTTTAAGTGTGGAGAAATAAATGTGGATAAACTATTGAAGAGAACTGAATGATGAGAGATATTGTACATAAATCTGTTAAGCTTTTAAAAGAAGGAAAGGTGATCTTATATCCAACGGATACAGTTTGGGGGATTGGATGTGATGCAACAAATGCAAAAGCGGTTGAGAAGGTTTATAAGATCAAGAAACGTGTAGAAAGCAAAAGTTTGATCATTCTGGTCGAAGATGAAAGTAGATTAGCCGGATATATGCAGGATGTTCCGGATATTGCTTATGATCTGATTGATAGTGTTGATAAACCGTTAACGGTTATTTATCCAAATGCAAAAAACCTCGCCAAGAATGTGATTGCAGAAGATAAATCTATTGCTATTCGTGTTGTGAAGAATGAGTTCTGTCAGGAACTTCTCCGCCAATTCAGAAAACCGATCGTTTCTACTTCTGCAAATGTTTCAGGGGAGCCAACTCCGGTAACTTTTCATAAGATCTCACAGGAAGTTAAAGATGCAGTCGATTATGTAGTTGAGGTTGAAAGAGATTCGCTAAATCAAGTTAAACCATCTACAATAATTAAATTAGAAGCAGATGGAACCTTTAAAATCATTCGTAAATAATGAAGTCGGCATATATTCAATTCCAACCACATCTGTATGATATTCAAAAGAATATCCAAACCCTAAATCCTCTGATCGATCAAGCCTCAGAGGCGGATTTGATCGTGTTGCCGGAATTGGCAAGTACAGGATACAATTTCGATTCTTATGATCTTGCTAAGAATTGTGCAGAGGATATCCATCATAGTGAATTTGTTGAGTTCCTTATTTCTAA
>CAJXFN010000026.1 GCA_913052655.1 uncultured Flavobacteriales bacterium
TTATTTGCTTTTGCAATTAAAGCAAACGAATACAAACAATCTAGTTGGGAAATTAGTTGAGAATTTAGTTGGATAGCTTGTACAGAATCTGATAGACTATATACCAATTCAAAAAATAATTTTGATTCTAATTCTGTAATTTTGCTCTCCGCACTAAGTATTTTAGATTCGTATTCTTTTAACTCTTCTGTAATATATCGTTCTGCACTTACCAGAGTTTGTTTTCTGATCCACTCTTCAGGAACTTTTTCTTTATGAACATTTCTAACTTCAAGATAATATCCAAAAACATTGTTGAATGATATTTTTAAAGATGGAATCCCGGTTCTTTCTGTTTCTCTTTCTAGTATTTGTTGAAGATAATCTTTTCCAGATTTTGACAAGTTTCTTAATTCATCTAATTCTGAATTTACTCCTTCACTTATTACATTTCCCTTTTGTAAAAGAGCTGGAGGATTCTCAGAAATAGTAGATTCTATTTTCTCAGTAATTTTTTTACATGGATTTAACTTTTCTCCAATAATTTGCAATTGTTTATTGTTAGAATCAATACATATTTTCTTTATAGGTGATATTGATTGCAGAGATAGTTTAAGTTGATTACATTCTCTTGGACTTATTCTTGTTGTAGACACTTTAGAGATTAATCTTTCTAAATCTCCTATTTGCTTTATATTCTCTTCTATAACTTCCTGAAAGTTTTTTTCTTTTATAATATATTCTACTATACTTAACCTTTTGTCGATCTGAGATTTTTCTTTTAATGGAAGGGCAAGCCATCTTTTAATCATTCTACTTCCCATAGGAGAGATAGTGTGATCTAAAACATCAATTAGTGTTTTAGCCTGCTCGTTTGGAGAGTAAAATAACTCAAGATTTCGAATGGTAAATCTGTCCATCCAAACATATTTTTCTTGTTCTATTCTGCTTATTGAAGATATATGTTGAGTTAGGTGATGATGAGTTTCTTTTAAATAGTGTAAGATAGCTCCAGCTGATATTATGCTAATTCCCATTTTTTCTATACCAAAGCCTTTTAATGAAGAAGTGTTAAATTGACGTGTTAGAAGTTCTTTCGAGTAATCAGTTGTATATATCCAATCGTCCAACATATGAGTAAAAAATCTGTCCCCAAACAATTTTTCAAATTCCTTTCTTTTATTCTTTTCAAATAAAACCTCAGATGGATTAAAACTTTGTAATAATTTATCAATATAATCAGATTTTCCTTCAGCAACTAAAAACTCTCCAGTAGAATTGTCTAAAAAAGATACTCCAATTTTATCATTTTCAAAATATATTGATGCTAAAAAATTATTACTTTTCTGGTCGGTAATTGTATCTCTATAGGAAACTCCAGGTGTCACAAGTTCAGTAACTCCTCTTTTAACAATTTTTTTAGTTGTTTTAGGATCTTCTAATTGATCGCATATTGCAACTCTTTCTCCTGCTCTTACTAATTTAGGTAAGTAAGTATCTATTGAATGATGTGGAAAACCTGCTAATTCAATTTTAGAAGAACCATTAGCTCTATTTGTTAAAACAATCCCTAAAATTTTAGAGGCTTTTATAGCATCTTCTCCAAAAGTTTCATAAAAGTCTCCGACTCTAAAAAGCAAAAGAGCGTCAGGATGTTTTGCTTTTATTCCATTATACTGGGTCATTAATGGAGTTTCTTTTTTTGCTTTTGTTTTTGCCAATTTAAATCTGTTAATTTTGCGAATACAAATATAATATATGAGAAAGTTAAAGAATAGTGAATTAGAGAGAATAAGTGTTGAAAACTTCAAATCTTCTAAAAAAACTCCTATTATAGTTGTTTTAGATAATGTAAGGTCCGCTTTAAATGTGGGTTCTGCTTTTCGAACTTCCGATGCATTTAGAGTAGAAAAAGTCTATTTATGTGGAATTACTGCTACTCCACCAAATAAGGAGATTAGAAAGTCAGCATTAGGATCTACAAATTCTGTCGAGTGGGAGTATATTGAAAAAACAGAGGATATCGTTTTAAAGCTGAAAAAAAAGAATTATTTGATATGTTCTGTAGAACAAGTAAAGAACTCAACACTATTACATAAGTTTCCACAACCTGAAAAACCAATAGTTGTTGTATTTGGAAATGAAGTATATGGAGTTCAGCAATCCGTTATTGATATAAGTGATTGTTCCATTGAAATTCCTCAAATAGGAACTAAACACTCTTTAAATGTATCTGTAAGTATTGGTATTGTTTTGTGGGATTTGTATAATAAGATTATTCGATAATTCTAAAATCTACTCTTCTGTTAATTTTTGATAAGGAACTTTTGCTTGGAAATTCTTTTATAACACTTTCGATAGAAAGAGGTTTCTCTTCTCCATTACTAGTGGATTTAAATCTGTTTTCATCAATTTTAAAATTTGTTGAAAGATAAGTGATAACAGAGTTAGCTCTTTTTTTAGCAAGTTCTTTGTTATAATCAGCACCTCCATTCTTATCGGTATTTCCTATAACTTCTAATCTTAAATCAGGATTATTAGTTAATATCATTGCTACAGTTGCTAATCTTTTTAAATTAGAATTGTTAATATAGAAACTTCCGCTTTCGAAATAAATAGATGGAAAATAACTATTATTTTCGTTGTTGTTTTTGTAATTGATAACCGAAATTCCATATTGATTTACAATCGATCCTATTTCTGTATTGTTTTCAAGGTCCTTACTATCGGGAATTCCATCATTATCTGAGTCAAATTCAACTCCATTATTATCTACAATTGCTCCTTTTGAAGAGAATGGATCTTTATCTATGTAATCTGGAATATTATCCATGTCAATATCTAAAGAAACACCGGATCCATCTACAGCTACCCCCATAGGAGTGTTTAATTCTTTGTCAAAAGCATCTGAAACTCCATCATGATCTGAGTCTTCTGATAGCCATTCTATATTTGCATTTGTAGAATTAATGTTTTTTTCTAGTTCCTGGATTGGAGTTAACCAATCTTTTAATTCTTTATTTAAGATTTTATATGATATTCCAAATGCATAAAAATTAAAATAGTCATTATTAGCGTTATTATCATGAGAATCCCAATAATCAGTATTTGCTTTACGCTTTGTTATATTAAAATTAAGATCTATCTTATTATTTAAGTTATATGATGAACTAATACCATATACATATACTATTTCTTTTGGAGATTTTACAAACGATTTTTTTATAAAGTTATCATTTTGTAAATAAACACCTTCTTCATATCCATAGCTGTATATGTAAGTCCCACTAAAATTTCTATTTATACTATTAAAAGTATTTATTCCTAATCCAGTATTGAAGAAAAAATCGAAATTATCTAAACTATTGTTTGAAAAGAACGCGCTTGCGTTTGATAAGTTTAATAATAGTTGTATGTCTAATTCATTAAAATTAGTTACAAAATATTCTCCATTACCTTCATAGAAGTTATTGTAAGGGTCATAAACTTCATAATTGTCACCAATCTTTTCAGTGTGTATTCCTCCAAATTTTCCTGTTATAAAACTTCCTTTTAGAGAAATTAATGGGTTGATTTTTTTTCTTATTGATATTTCATATGATGGTTTTATCTCATCAAAAAATCTAGCATAACTAGGTCTAAAGTCAAACTGTTTTATATCTCCATAAAATTGTGTTACACCAGATGTAAGTCCAAATTCAATATTATTAAACAAATTATTATAAGATAATTTTTTTGATTTTTGTTTTTTTGTTGATTCTTCAGCATAAACTTTAATTGAATAATGGTTTGTATTAGTATTATTCTGTGAAAAAACTAATTTCGATCCAAAGATCATTCCAAAACATAGTATTAAAAATTTTTTCATAATTATCCACTGCTTATTTGCAAACTTACTTAAAATTAATTAAATAGATTTGTTAATATCCACTGTAAAGATAAAGGAGCGTTGTAATTAATTTTGTTCTAATAATTATATATTTGCATTAATTAAAATTATAAAAAATGACTAATACTAAATTATTTTTACTTTTAACAATTATCATATCATTCTTTGGATGTGGTCTTGAGAGGATGGCTTCTGAGTATGATAAAGTTATTTATGAACAAACTCCTAAAGTATTAGAAGTCCATGGAGGAGATGTATTTGTAGATTTGAAAGGGACTTTCCCAGAAAAATATTTTGCCAAAAACGCTATTGTAGAAATTACTCCAATAATAATAAGCGAAACAGGAGAAGAAACTAAGTTGAAGTCAGTTATCTTGCAAGGTGAACATGCGACTGGAGGTGATGAAACTATATTTTATGAATCAGGTGGTACTTTTGTTTATTCTGATAAAATAGAGTATAAGGAGAATATGAAATCATCTAATTTAGAGTTGAGAGCATTAGCTACTCTAGAAGATGATAATAAAATTTTGGGTCCTGTTACAGTTGCAAACGGTGTAGTCTCTACATCAATGAGGGTAAAGAATGATGAGAAAATTGAGATTGCTAATCATGGATATAAAGAAGTAGAAACTATATCAGAAACAGCAACTATATACTTTTTAGTAAATAAAAGTAATATTAGAACTACTGAAAAAAGTGATGCAGATGTACAAAAATTAAAAGACTTTATCAGGTTAGGATACAAAACTGAATCTTTTGTGATTAAATCTTCAGCTTCGCCCGAAGGAACTGAGAAAATAAATACAGAGCTTTCTGATGATAGACAAAATAGTACTCTCGAGTATGCAAAATATTTACTAAAAAGATTAAAAGCAGATGGAGCTGATAATGATGATTACTATAAAAAATCATCTGCTGGAGCTGACTGGGATGGTTTTAATAAATTAGTTTCTAACTCATCTATTAATGAAAAAAATACAATATTAAGTCTAAATGATAGAAACAAACAGAAATCTCAAAAGGAGAGAGGAGAATTGTTGAAAGACATGACTCAAGTATATGATGCTTTAGAAAATGATGTTTTACAATACTTAAGAAAATCTGAGATTACAATAAATTCTTATTTGCCAAAAAAGACAAGAGAAGAAATAGTTTTACTTTCAAAAACAAATCCATCAGAATTGACAATTGAAGAGTTATTATACTCTGCATCTATAGAAGAAAATGCTTCTAGATCTCTAGAGATTTACTCTACTGCTATAGATTTGCATAATGATTGGAGAGCATATAATAATATTGCTGCGTATCATCTTACTGAAGAAAACTTGGATAGGGCATACGAATATTTAAATAAAGCAAAGGAAAATGGAGGGGCAAATGAATCTTCAGTTCTAACTAATTTAGGAATTATTGCTTCTTGGAATGGAGAATTGAATAAAGCTCGAAATTTATTTAATAAAGCAAATACCGACCCATTAAACCTTGCTATATTAGATATTAGACAAGGAAAATATAGCTCTGCAGCAGATGTATTAAGAGGTAATTCTTACAATGCAGCACTTGCTAATATTCTTAATGGTAATAATAATTATACTTGTATTGAAAACACAGCTGAATGTTTTTATTTAAATGCAATTGCAGGAGCAAGAGCAGGTAACGAAACTATGTTATTTACAAATCTGGAAAAATCAATTCAGAAATCAGAGACCTATATAAAGGAAGCTCTAAATGATTTAGAGTTTGAGAAATATAGAACTCATGATAAATTTATTTTTTTAACAAAATAAATATTTAAGAAAGTTGAGAACCTCATTTATTTGGGGTTCTTTCATATAAAACGAAATGGTAAAAAATAAACCAAATTTTATTGTGATTGGTGCAATGAAATCTGCAACAACTTCTTTATACACTTACTTAAAACAACATCCTGAAATTTTTATGACAAAGATCAAGGAGCCTATGTTCTTTAATAATTATAAACAAAACTCAGATTATAAGGGATTAGGAAGTAAGAGTGAAAAGTTGATAACTCTTGAAGATTACTGGTTGATGTTTGAAGATGTCTCTAATGAGAAAGCAATCGGAGAAGCTTCTCCCGCATATATTTATAATAAAAAAGCACCTCAATTAATTAAGGAAAACCTTCAGAATGTAAGAATTATTGCGATTTTAAGACAACCTGTTGATAGAGCATATTCAAACTACCTTCATGTTGTAAGGGCTAATAAGGAAAATTCAAATTCTTTTGAGGAATCTATAGAAAAAGAAAAGGAACGGATAAATGAAAAATGGAGTCCATTGTATCATTATATAGAAAAAGGGTATTACTCAGATCAATTACAAAGATATTATGATTTATTTCCCTCAAACAAAATAAAAGTTTATTTATTTGAAGAAGTAGTTAAAAACCCTAGCGAAACTTTAAAGGATATTTTTAAATTTCTACAAGTTGATGAAAATGTTGAAATAGATATATCTAAAAAATCAAATGTTTCCGGAACTCCTACAGGAATATTAGGGTTTGTTTTAAAAAAGATGAGGTTTTATAACTTAATGCCAAAGTTTACTATATCTGATTATCTACCATCTAGTATAGTAAATTTTATTTTCAAATCAGTATATAAGGAACCTGAAAAATTATCTGCAGAATTTAGAAAAGAACTTACACACAAATATTATAAGGAAGAGATATCAAAGTTAGAGAAATTGATTGGTAGAGATTTAAGTAAATGGTTAATCTAATATAACGCTTCTAATTTGCTCTTCATTAGATATAAAATTTATCTCATCTAATATCTTTTTGTAAGAACTTTTGTTGTTGACAAAATCAATAGAACTTACATCAATTATTAATACAGGAAAATCTCTTTGTTTTTTTAGGTAATCTAGATATTTTTTTTCAATACTTTTCAAGTATTCATCTTTAATCTCCAGTTCAAATTTTCTACCTCTCTTTTTAATATTTTTCTGTAATCTTGCTATATCAGAGTGAATATAAATCAATAATTCAGGTTTCTTTACGGAAGAAAACATAATATCATAAAGTCTGTTGAATAAATTTAACTCATCTTCTTTCAGATTATTTTGAGCAAATAACTTAGATTTAAAAAAAGAATAATCAGCAACAATAAGTTTTGAAAAAAGATCGGATGTATTCTTCTTGTCGTTTAGTTGCTGAAATCTTTCTGCCATAAAAAACAATTCTAATGGAAGGGCATTTCTTTCAGATTCTTTATAAAATTTTGGTAAGAATGGATTTTCTTCAAATGCCTCAAGAATTAGTTTTCCATTAAAATCTTCAGCAATTTTCTTTGCAAGATTAGTTTTTCCACTACCAATATTTCCTTCTATAACTAAAAAATTATATCTCATAAATTGAAACCTCTTCTTTGTCTGTACAGTCGTTTAATAATGCAAAAATATCCTTTTTTAGAGTTGGGTGGTAGAAAGAAGAAGCAATTTCGTTTAATGGAATAAGTACAAAATTTCTATCTTGAATATAGGGATGAGGGACAGTTAAATTTTTAGAATCAATTATTTGATTGTTAAAGAATAGTATGTCCAAATCAATACATCTTTCTCCCCATTTTTGGATTCTTTTTCTTCCTAAATTCTTTTCAATTTCTTGTAATAATTTTAAGCTTTTAAATGCATCTAAATCACTTTCTACTTTAATAACGCTATTTAAAAATTTCCCTTGATTAATATGTCCCCAAGGACTGCTCTCATATATTTTAGATGAATTTGAAATTTTACCTAATTTATCTTCAATTTGTTGCATACTTTTGTTGATATAGGATATTCTATCGCCTATATTACTTCCTATTTGTATATAAATTACATTCATATTAATCTAATATCCAAATATAGGAATAGACAATAATAATATTATATTTTTTTGTAATTTTATAATCTTAAAAAATAAATATGAAAAACTTTCTAAAAAATACATTTTCTCGTTTACTTTCAATAATTATAATATTCATTTTCTTTTTAGTTTTAGTTACTATCTTAATTCCTAAAGAAAAAGAAATTATCGTTAAGGAAAACTCTATTTTGAAAATAAAACTAGAAGAAAATATTTTAGATAGAACTTCTGGAAATCCGCTTCCTCAGATTAATGGTTTAAGTTTATCCACTGCGAATAATATTGAACTTAAAGAAATACTAGATAACATTGAAAAAGCAAAACTTGATGAAAAAATTAAAGGAATTTATTTAAATATATCTGGTTTAAATGCTGGTCTTTCTAATGTCGAAGAGATTAGAGAAAAGCTATTAGAGTTTAAAGAATCAGGAAAGTTTATTTATTCCTACTCTGAAGTATATACTCAGTTGTCATATTATCTTTCTTCCGTTTCAGATTCAATATTTCTTAATCCTCAAGGAATGGTTGAGTTTAATGGTTTTAGTGCTGGTGTATTATTTTATAAAGACCTTTTAGATAAAATAGGTTATGATGTTCAGGTTATTAGACATGGAAAATTTAAAAGTGCAGTGGAACCATATATGTATAATGGCATGAGTGATGAAAATAGAGGTCAATTAGAAAAACTACTCAACTCTATGTCAGATGTAATTAATGTTGGAGTTTCAAAGCAGAGAAGTATAAAGGAGAGTAAGATTAATGAGATTATAAATAATTTGAAATTAAATTCTCCTCATACATGTATGGAGCTAAATTTTGTTGACGAGCTTAGATATGAAGATGAAGTTTTATCCTTTCTAAAGCAAAAATCTGAGAATATAATTGACTTTCAAGAATATTTAAATGTTAAATCTGAAAAAAGTATAAGTGAAAATAAGATTGCTATAATTTATGCATCAGGAGCTATAAATACTGGAGAAGGAAGTTATAATTCAATAGGATCTGAAACTACTGTGCAGGCAATAAGAGAAGCTGGTGAAGATGAAAAGGTTAAGGCTATTGTATTAAGAGTTAATTCACCAGGTGGAAGTGCGCTAGCTTCTGATATTATATTAAGAGAACTAAATCTTGCAAAACAGAAAAAGAAAATAGTTGTTTCAATGGGAGATTATGCCGCTAGTGGTGGATATTATATTTCATGTAATGCAGATAAGATTTTTGCTAACCATACAACTTTAACAGGTTCAATAGGTGTTTTTGGTATTGTTCCTAATAGTGAGAAATTATTAAATGAAAAACTAGGAGTTTATGTTGATACAGTAAATACACATAAATATTCTGATATTGGAAGAGGAAATAGAAAATTAACTAATTTTGAGTTAGACGTTATACAAGAATCTGTTGAAGATATTTATGAAACTTTTATTACACATGTTTCTGAAGGAAGAGGAATGAGTAAACAAGAAGTTGATAAAATAGGTCAGGGTAGAGTTTGGAGTGGTATAGATGCTCTAGAGGTAGGTCTTATTGATCAGATCGGAGGATTAGAAGATGCTATTGTGTCCGCTGCGGAATTGTCTGACTTAGAAGATTATAGAGTTGTTTCACTTCCGAAAAAAACAGATGAAATTGAAGAATTATTAAAAGGATTAACTATGAAACAAAATGTGTTTCTTAAGGCAATTCTGAACGTTTCAGATGAAACCATAGAACAAATTAAGTTTCTAAATTCGAGAGACAGGATTCAAACGATTTTACCCTATATTATAGATATTCATTGAAACAATAAATTTTGTTTTGGAATATCACTGTAGAAGAAATCTGCAATATATCCCTCATGACTTCTTACGTTAAAAACCCTGTCATCTTCTAGAAGTAAATATTGACCTTTTATTCCTAATAACTCTCCTTCTATGACTGGATTCTTTTCTAGTTTTAAGCTCTTTATTTTAGAAGGATATTTATTTACGGGATATCGAATTTCAGTAACAGTATTGTCTACTAGAATATATTGTTTCAATTCTTCTGGTATATGTTTAGATAGTTCGTTTTTTAACTTTACTAAATCCACAGATTGAGGTTCTCCTGACAACATTTTCCTCCAATTAGTAACGTCATCTACAAATCTTTTTAAGGACACTTCAATATCTCCAGAATATCTTCTGTTTGGTACCTCTGCTAATAAAATAGCTTGACTAGCTCCTTGATCCATCCACCTAACTACTCCTTGACTTTTTCGTGTAATCCCTACTTTTATTCCGCTTGAGTTTGCTAAATACACATAATGGGGCGCTAGTTGAAATTTTTTTTCCCATTCTAAATCTCTGTCTTCTATATTTAAATGAGCTGTGCATAACTCTGGCTTGAATATACTTTGTGAAGCCATTGGAGATTCCCAGTAACATTTATAACAAAATCCAGAACGATAAAATGTATCCATTTCTTTATTACAACTGCAAATAACTTTTCCTTTCCACTCAATTTTTATTTTTTTACCAATAAGATCATTCATATTATGTGTTGCTCCATTAATTTCTAAGCTGTATTTCACTACATCACATAGTTCTGTATGCATCTTCTTAAGAGTGTTTTGGCTCATTTTTTTTTGTATTTTTATAGCTCTAAAAATATGAATTATTGATTAATATTCCTTTTAAAAATTCTTTTCTTTCTTTTGTGATGAGAAAAAGAATTCATCAGATTAATTTATTTAGGAAATTTCCTCATGATGTTCAGAAAGAAGTTTTTTCATCTTTGATAGAAAAAGGAAAAAGGACAACATTTGGGATAGATCATAAATTTCATAAGATTAATTCAATTGTCGATTTTCGTAATCAAGTTCCAGTTCGTACATATGAAGAATTATTTTCTTATATAAAAAGAGTAAGAGAGAATGAAAAGAATGTATTATGGCCAGGAAAAATAGAGTGGTTTGCGAGGTCATCTGGAACTACAAATGACAAAAGCAAATACATTCCTATTTCTAAAGACTCTTTAGAAGATTGTCATTTTAAAGGAGGAAAAGATATGCTTTCGTTATATTGTAATAATTTTCCAGAAACAAACTTATACAATGGTAAAGGATTAATGCTGGGGGGTAGTTTGGAACAGAATAAGACATATAGATATACTGATGGTGATTTGTCTGCTATATTAATAAATAACTTTCCATTTTGGGTAAATATGCATCGATCACCAGATTTACAAACAGCCTTGTTAAAAGATTGGGAGATTAAACTAGATTTAATAACAGACCAAGCATTAAGAGAAGATATTACAAATATTACGGGTGTTTGTTCATGGGTTTTAGTATTATTAAATAAGATTATAGAAAAATCTGGAGCTGATAGTATACAGGAGGTTTGGCCTAACCTTGAATTATACATGCATGGTGGAGTTAACTTTAGTCCTTACAAAAATCAGTTTGACAAACTAATTCCTACAGAAAATATGAATTATTTGGAAGGTTATAATGCTTCTGAAGGGTTTTTTGGAATTCAGGATCAGATACAGAAAAAAGACTTACTACTAATGTTAGATTATGGAATATTTTATGAATTTATTCCTTTGGATAAGTTTAAAAAAAATAATAGAGATTCTATTTGTTTAACAGATGTTTCTCTGAACACAACTTATGTTATGGTGATTTCTACTAATGCAGGTTTATGGAGATATATTGTTGGAGATACAGTTAGGTTTACATCTTTAGATCCTTATAGGATAAAAATAGTTGGTAGAACACAGAGTTATTTGAACGCAGTTGGAGAAGAGTTAATGGTAGAAAATGCAGATGAAGCTTTAAAAATCTGTGCAGAAAAACATAAATGTACTGTATCAAATTATATTGTCTCTCCTTTTTTTATTAATGATGCTATAGCTGTACATAGATGGATTATAGAGTTTAATATATTACCAGATTCTAAGAGTAAATTTATGAGAGATTTAGATGACTCATTAAAGAAATTAAACTCGGATTATGAATCAAAAAGGTATAAGGATTATTTATTACTGCCACCTGAGCTAATTGATGTAAAAAAAGGCGTGTTTTATAATTGGCTTTCAAAAAATAATAGATTGGGAGGTCAGTTTAAAGTTCCCAGATTAGATAATTCCTCTACAATATTTCAAGATATTCTTCAATCAAATAGAATTTATTAACATTAACCCTATTCAGATATTATAAATATATAATAAACACTAAAGTTTTTTTATTTTTATCAAAATTTTAAAAATATGCACGTAGCAATAGCTGGAAATATTGGTTCAGGTAAAACAACATTAACAACCAAACTTTCAAAACATTATAAGTGGAAACCACATTTTGAGGATGTAGAAAATAATCCGTATTTAAATGATTTTTATAAGGAAATGCAAAGGTGGAGTTTTAATTTGCAAGTTTATTTTCTAAATAGTAGGTTTCGTCAGATTATTGATATAAAGAAAGAGGATAAGAAATTTATTCAGGATAGAACTATCTATGAAGATGCTTATATTTTTGCTCCAAATCTTCATTCGATGGGGCTAATGTCTACTCGGGATTTTGAAAACTATAAAGAGCTTTTTAACCTAATGGATTCTTTAGTAGAGGGACCAGATTTAATGATTTATTTGAGAGCTTCTGTTCCTACATTAGTTAGCCAAATACAAAAAAGAGGTAGAGACTATGAGCACAGTATTAGATTAGATTATCTTACCCAGCTTAACGATAGATATGAAGCGTGGATATCCGAGTATGATAAAGGAAGACTTCTAATTATTGACGTAGATGATATTAATTTTTCTGAAAATGAAGAAGATTTAGGATCTATTATTCAGAAAATAGACGCTGAAATTAATGGTTTGTTTTAAAATCAAATAGAGTATTATAAAAAAACCACCTAATTTTATTAGGTGGTTTTTTTATAAGTTATTTTTCATCTATTTTTTTCCTTTAACAGAGATGCTAATACTCCTGTCTTTTGTGCTATTAAACTCAGAAGGAGTATCAATAATTATATCTCCTTTAAAATAATTTTCATGTACAGAGTAGAATAAAGTAGCATTTACTTTTTTATCTCCACCACTAAAGTTTCCTTTTATAATATATACATTCTTTTTTCCTTCAACAACTTTACCAAATTCTTCATTAGCTAAAAAGTTAAACTCATTAGCATTTTTAAAAAACGCTAAAAGTTCATCGCATAGATTTGTATTTTCACTATTACAATCTAACTTGTTAGATATTGTAATTTGATTAATACTAATTTGTTCGGTATCAGGAATTAAATTTGTAGTATAAGAATTTGCAATTGAACTAAATGTAGGGCGATTTTTCTTTGAGTCATAAGTGCCTTCTACTTCATTGTGCACAGATATTTCTTTTACTTTTTTTTCAGTTGAGGAGGATTTCTCATCAGAATTACTATCACATGAAATAATTGTGATTGTAAGAAATATACTTATTAAAATATAAAAAAAGTTTTTCATAATTTATAATGTTAAAGGTTATTCTAAAATAATTGAAGACTCTTCTTTTTCAGAACCATCTTCTGTTACATATTCAATTGTATTTTCTTTTGACTTTTCTAAATGACTATCTTCTTCATGTCCGCCTAAGATAGGAGCTACAACAAGACCAATTAAACAAGTTAATTTAATAAGAATAT
>CAJXFN010000027.1 GCA_913052655.1 uncultured Flavobacteriales bacterium
TATGGAGTCGAACAAATCCTGCAGATGAAAATAATCTATGTCCTTGGGCTATGAGGTCTTTGTTAATTGAAGATGGGGATAAACTTATTTTAATTGATAATGGCATAGGAGACAAGCAAGACGATAAATTCTTGAGACATTATTACTTGCATGGAGATATAAATTTGAAATCTTCATTAGAGAAACATGGTTTTACGGTAGATGACATTACAGATGTCTTTTTGACTCATTTACATTTCGATCATTGTGGAGGTAGTGTTATTTGGAATAAAGACAGATCTGGTTTTGAAATGGCATTTAAAAATGCGAAGTATTGGACAAATAATGATCATTGGAAATGGGCTACAGATCCAAACTCTAGAGAAAAGGCCTCCTTTCTTAAAGAAAATATACTTCCAATTCATCAGATGGGTCATCTTAATTTTGTAGAAAGTGAAAAAAATATTTTTAACAATTTTGATGCTTTATTTGTAAATGGTCATACAGAAGCTCAAATGATTCCTCACATTAAGTATAAAGATAAAACTATTGTTTTTGCTGCGGATTTACTACCAAGCACAGGTCATATTCCTTTACCTTATGTCATGGGTTACGATACCAAGCCATTAATTACTCTTACAGAAAAAGAAAAATTCTTGAATGAGGCGGCCGATAGAGAATACATTATATTTTTGCAACATGACAACTATAACGAGTGCTGTACAGTTCAACAAACTGAAAAAGGAGTTAGATTAAAAGACACCTTCTCGTTATCTGAAATTTTATAAAATGAGAAATATTTTTACTGAACATCCAAATGAGGTTGGAGAAAATTATGTTCAACATATGAGACACGCAATAGGATTTTGTTTGTTGTTACTCTCCTTAAGTTTTAAAGCTTTAGTGCATGCTATTTTCCCTTTTTGGTATAAAACATCTGTATCTGATAGAATTTTAAAACTGAGTGAAGGAATGCAAAAAAGGAAAAATCAGACTAAAGAAGAGAATTAAATATTTCCCAACTACTATCAAAGTTAGTTGTTTCGTCTATTTCTTTTTTTTCTTTTTTGTTTCTATATAAATTTATTTTGATTCCATTTTTTTGAGTTACGGAAATAACTTCAAAATCATCTATATCAGCTCCTTTCGGTAGATTTTTTTGATAACCAATTTTTTCTATTGAAGAAATTCTGTTTTTGCTCATTATTAATGTTTATGTGTCAAATGTATAAAATCTTTATTGAATACGCTATATTTAACAAAAAGTTGTATTTAAATGTAGTATTTTTGTAAAACTAATGAGTAAAGAAAAAAGATATAACGATTTCAGTTCTTATGTAAGAAAGAAGTTTAATGGTAGAGTGCAAAAAGTATCTATTGATGCAGGTTTTACTTGTCCGAACAAGGATGGAACAAAAGGTGTTGGGGGATGTACTTATTGTAATAACAATACATTTAATCCTGAATATTGTAAACCAATAAAACCTATAAAGGTTCAGATTGATGAGGGAATAAATTTTTTTTCAAAGAAATATAAGGTTCAGAAATATTTAGCTTATTTTCAAGCTTTTACCAATACTTATGCACCTTTGAAGGATTTGATAAAGATGTATGAAGAGGCGTTATCTCATGATGATGTTATTGGTTTAGTTATTGCTACAAGACCAGATTCAATAAAAGATGACGTTTTAGATTATTTAGAGAAATTAGCGGAAAGAGGATTTTTTATAAAATTAGAGTTTGGTTTGGAGTCCACTAATAACAAAACCCTTGAGTCTATTAATAGATGTCAGACTCATGAAGAGGCAATTGATGCTTTTAATAGAGCGAAAAATAGAGGTTTACACTTAGGGGGTCATTTAATTTTAGGTCTTCCGGGAGAGACAAAAGAAGACATGTTAGATCATGCTAGGAAAGTGTCTGAATTACCTATAGATACTTTAAAAATACATCATCTACAGATTGTAAAACATACTATGATGGCAATTCAGTTTAAAAGAACTCCAGAGATTTTTACTTTTATGGAACTGGAAGAGTATATTGATTTATTAGTTGACTTTTTAGAGATTCTAAATCCTGACATTATTGTAGAACGATTTTTTAGTGAATCTCCCGCTCGTATGTTGATTCATCCAAAATATGGTTTAAAGAATTTTGAAGTGAAACATTTAGTTGAAAAAAGATTAGAAGAAAGAGACACAATACAAGGAAGATTATTTTCAAATCTCTAATTATTTTTTCTACTACTGATTGAAGTAATAATTATATTTGTAATCTCAAAATAACACATTATGTCAGATGATAAGAAGATAATTTTCTCAATGGTTGGACTTTCTAAGTCCTTCAACAATAATAACAAACAAGTTTTAAAGGATATTTACCTTTCTTTTTTCTATGGTGCTAAAATTGGAATTATTGGATTAAATGGTTCTGGTAAATCTACTCTTTTAAAAATAATAGCTGGGATAGAAAAATCGTATCAAGGTGATATTCACTTTAAGGGAGAGCATACTATAGGATATTTAGAACAAGAACCGCAATTAGATCCTTCACGAACAGTTATGGATATTGTAAAAGAAGGAGCGAAAGACCAAGTAGAGCTTTTAGAGGAGTATAATAAAATTAATGATTTATTTGGTCTTCCAGAATATTATGAGGATTCAGATAAAATGGAAGAACTAATGAAAAAGCAGGGTGATTTACAGGACAAAATAGATGCTTGTAATGCTTGGGATTTAGAAACAAAATTAAATATTGCAATGGACGCTCTAAGATGTCCTCCATCTGATTCAAGTATTAGCCATTTATCTGGAGGGGAGAAAAGAAGAGTTGCGCTATGTAGACTATTACTTCAGGAGCCTGATATTTTACTTTTAGATGAACCAACAAATCATCTAGATGCAGAATCGGTATTATGGTTAGAACAACATCTTCAACAATATAAAGGAACGGTCATTGCTATAACACACGATAGGTATTTCTTAGATAATGTAGCGGGTTGGATTTTAGAGTTAGATAGAGGAGAGGGGATTCCTTGGGAAGGGAATTATTCTTCTTGGTTAGATCAAAAATCAAAACGATTAGCACAGGAAGAAAAGCAAGCGTCTAAAAGGAGAAAAACCCTTGAAAGAGAGTTAGATTGGGTAAGAATGACACCCAAGGGTAGGCATGCGAAATCAAAAGCTAGATTGAGTAATTATGAAAACTTATTAACTGAAAAAGCAAAAGAAAAAGAAGAAAAATTAGAGCTATATATTCCTCCTGGACCAAGGTTAGGAAATAATGTAATTGATGCAGAAGGAGTAAGTAAATCTTTTGGAGATAAGCTATTATATGAAGATTTAAATTTTAAACTTCCTCCGGCCGGAATTGTTGGTATTATTGGACCTAATGGGGCGGGAAAAACTACTTTGTTCCGAATGATAATGGGTCAAGATAAACCAGATCATGGATCTTTTAGAGTTGGAGAAACTGTAAAAATTGCATATGTAGATCAACAACATGCTAATATTGATGAAAACAAAACAATTTGGGAACAAATTACTGATGGACAAGAATTTGTCGAAGTAGCAGGTAGACAGTTGAATTCAAGAGCATATGTTGCAAAATTTAATTTTAGTGGTTCTGATCAAAATAAAAAAGTAGGTGTTCTCTCTGGTGGAGAAAGAAATAGATTACACCTAGCTATGACTTTAAGACAAGAAGCTAATGTGTTATTACTCGATGAGCCAACTAATGATTTGGATGTAAATACACTTCGATCTCTTGAGGAGGGTTTGGAAAATTTTGGTGGATGTGCGGTTATCATTTCTCACGATAGATGGTTTTTAGATAGAGTTTGTACTCATATTTTAGCTTTTGAAGGAGATTCTCAAGTATATTATTTTGAAGGAGGTTATTCTGACTATGAAGAAAATAAAAGGAAAAGATTAGGAGATGTTTCTCCTACAAGAATAAAATATAAAAAACTAATTAGGGATTAAATATTTTCACTTTTTCTTACTAAGAAAATTCCTAAAATTATATATAAGAAATTAGGAATCCAAACAGCTATCCAAGGTTGGAGATTTCCATTTGTTGCTAAAGTAGAAGAAAACTGAAAGAATAAAATATATGAAAAGGCAATTAATAGTCCAAAACCAAGATTTATTCCTATTCCTCCTTTTACTTTTTTGCTTGAAAATGAGACCGCAATTACACTTAAAATAATTATGGCAAAAGGAAAGGCAATTCTTTTATGTTTCTCAATCTTATAATATTTTGCTTTTCCTGAACTTAAGAGGGTCTCTGTGTATATGTTTTCATTAAGTTCTTTAAATTTCATTGTTTCAGCTAAGTTAGTTTGTACAGTAAAGTCGCTCGGAAAAATAAGTAATGAGGTGTCTTTCTGTTTTCCAGTTTCTAATTTTTCTCCCTTCTTTAAAAAAGTTCTAATTTCATATTTGTTTATACTCCAATCCTCTGTGTCTTTATTCCATTGTATATAGTTAGCTCTTAATTTATTTTTTAGATTTCCGTTTTCAAAGTTTTCAATAGAGAATTTATACCCAATGTTTCTTCTTCTGTTATATCCCTCTAGATAGATATATTGATTTTTAGTTGTTTGAAAATGAATATTTTTTCTTAATTCTATTCTTTGAGATTTTAAATATTTATTTTCGAAATCAATTCTATTTTTGTTAGAATTAGGTATAATGTAACTAGATAACATAAATGAAAGAAGAGATAAAAAAATAGAAGAAATTAAAAATGGTCTTAGAAATCTTTTGAAACTCATTCCGCTATTATATATTGCTATTATTTCTGAATTACTCGCCATTTTACTTGTGAAAAACACAACGGATATAAAGATAAATAGAGGTGAAAACAGATTTGCAAAGTACGGTATAAAGTGTATATAATATTCTGAAATAATGGTTATAAAATTTAGGTTATGTTCCATGAAATCATCTATCTTTTCAGATATATCAATGATAACTACAACAAATAATAACAATATAAGACAGTAGAAGAAGGTTCCTAAAAACTTTCTTATAATATATCTGTCAATTTTATTCATTTATAATCGGATATCTAATTTCTTCACCATTTGATTTTTCCAACTAGAAAATGTTCCTTCTTTCAATTTGATTCTTGCTTGTTCCATTAACCACAAATAAAAACGGATATTGTGTAAGGAAGCAATTTGTTTTCCTAAAATCTCGTCTGCTTTAAATAAATGACGGACATATGCTTTTGAATAAGATTGATCAACATAAGATGTTCCATAAGGGTCTAATAGGGAATAATCTTTTTCCCATTTTTTATTTTTAATATTTATGGTTCCTTCTGAAGTAAATAACATTCCATTTCTAGCATTTCTTGTTGGCATTACACAGTCAAACATATCAATTCCTAAAGAAATATTTTCTAAAAGATTTGTGGGAGTTCCTACTCCCATTAAGTATCTTGGTTTATCTTCTGGAAGTATAGAGCAAACTATATCTGTCATTTCATACATTATTTCGTGAGGTTCCCCTACTGAAAGTCCTCCAATAGCATTTCCTACTCTATTAAATGAAGATATTTTATCTGCTGACTGTTTTCTTAGATCTTTAAAGACAGAGCCCTGAACAATTGGAAAAAATGATTGATCGTAATCATATTTTCCTTCTGTAGAATCAAATCTATCGCAACATCTTTTTAACCATCTATGAGTCATGTGCATAGATTTTTTAGCATATTCGTACTTACAAGGGTATGGGGTGCATTCATCAAAAGCCATAATGATATCAGCTCCTATTTTTCTTTGTATGTCTATTGCATATTCTGGAGTGAAAAAGTGATATGAACCGTCAATATGAGATTGAAAAGTAACTCCTTTTTCTATTATTTTTCTTGCTCCAGAAAGAGAATATACCTGATATCCTCCTGAATCTGTGAGTAAAGGTTTGTCCCATCCAATAAATTTATGTAGACCTCCAGTAGATTCTATAACATCTAGTCCTGGTCGTAAATACAAATGATAAGTATTTCCTAAAATGATTTGTGCTTGTGTATCTTTTTCAATTTCTTTTTGGTGTACTCCTTTTACTGTCCCAGCAGTACCAACTGGCATAAAAATAGGAGTTTTAACTATTCCATGTGCTGTTTCAAATTCTGCTAAACGAGCATTTGATTTTTGATCTTTTTTGTGTATTGTAAATTTCATTATTGCAAATGTAAATAAATAGTATCATAACTAATGTAATAAAACATATATGTAATTATTTGTATTTTTGTACAGTAGTTACGGATTCTATCGCTTCTACTTTGTAGAAGAGGAAAGTCCGGACAAGTTAGAGAAACATAGCGGATAACATCCGTCCTCCGTGAGGAGCGGACAAGTGCAACAGAAAGCAAGTACAGTTAGGCTGTAGTGAAATCAGGTAAACTCTATGTCTTGAAATGTCACGTATACTAAGATTTGAGGTTTTCTCGACCGACTTAGGGGGTAGGCAGATAGAGATAAAAAGTAATTTTTATCCTAGATAAATGATAGAAACCAATTGGTAACAGAATCCGGCTTATGAGTAACTACAAAAAATCCAGTGATATTTCACTGGATTTTTTAATTTAAAAAAAACGTAAAAAGTGTAAAAAAAGTGTAAAAAAGTGTAAAAAAGTGTAAAAAGGTGTAAAAAAGTGTAAAATTAATTATTTTTTTATAAAAAAATTATATTGAAGTAAGTATCTTTTTCGTCCTCAAGTTTAGTAAAATGAATAAAAAATCGAAAAAAACAGGTAAAATTTAAGTAAAATAACATTAAAATGCTTAAAAAAGACTTTTTTTTGACAAAAAAGACTTTTTTTAATTAATGAAATAATAATATTATTCTTGTTCTGCTAAGAATCTTTCTGCATCTAAAGCCGCCATACATCCCGTACCTGCAGAGGTAACAGCTTGTCTGTAGACATGATCTGAAATATCTCCTGCTGCAAATACACCATCTACTCCAGTTTTTGTTGTTCCAGCCTCTATTAATAAATATCCATTTTCATCCATCTCTAATTGTCCTTTAAAAAGTTGTGAGTTCGGAGTATGTCCAATTGCAACAAAAAATCCGGAACAAGGTACTATTGTTTCTTCACCAGTTTGGTTATTGTATGCTGTTACACTTTCTACACCTATAGGTCCAGGTTCTCCATTTATACTTTTAGTCTCATGATTAAACAAAACTTTTAGATTTGGTGTGTTGAATACTCTATGTTGCATTGCTTTTGAAGCTCTCATTTCATCCCTTCGAACTAACATTGTTACGTTATTACACATTTTAGCTAAATAAGTAGCTTCTTCAGCAGCTGTATCTCCAGCTCCTACTACTACTACATCCTTTCCTTTATAAAAGAATCCATCACAAGTAGCGCATGCGGAAACTCCATAGCCATTTAATCTTTTCTCATCTTCTATTCCTAACCATTTTGCGGAAGCTCCTGTAGCAATAATTATTGTTTCTGCTAGTACATTTTTATTTTCATCAATTTCAACTTTAAATGGTCTTTGTGATAAATCTACTTTTGTAACCATTCCCCATCTAGTGTCAGTTCCAAAACGTTCGGCTTGTTTTTTTAAATCTTCCATCATTTCTGGTCCAGTTATTCCATTAGGATATCCAGGGAAATTATCTACATCAGTAGTTGTAGTTAATTGTCCTCCAGGTTGAAGTCCTTGTATCACTACAGGTTTTAGATCTGCTCTTGCGGCATAAATTGCAGCAGTATATCCTGCTGGTCCTGAACCTATTATCAGTACTTCAATTTTTTCTATATCTGTATTCATTTTATAAATTTTTTACAAATATAAAATAGTTAGTTTAATAAATAATTAAAATATATCAAGTATTTCTGGTAAATATTCATCATATATAATTGTATCCTTTATCACCGGAACTTTATAGTATTTAGTTCCATACCCACTCCAGACTCCTAAACCTCCAATTATATTTGTTGTAAGATTTGCTGGTTCAGCAAATGGATTTCCTCCAGATGTTGCATTTCTTACTACACCTCTCCAAAATTTCATTGATGCATTATCAACTTGACAGAATTTAATTAAAACTATGTCTTCTTTTATTAAAATACTATCCATACCTCCATTGAATTTTTTATATCTAAGTGTATTGTATTTACCATTAGGAAATCCACCTTCGGGTTTAGGTCTTGGAAAGAATGTTTCGAAAGTAGAACCATTAATCAGTACGTCAGGTCCACAGTCTACAAGTAACATATTTGGATCAGGTTGATTAATAAAATTTGGTATACTACTATTTGAATCTACATCTACATAGGTTTCCAATCTTTTACTTCTAATCAAAATATTGTTTCCTATTGTATCTGGATCTGTATAAACTGCACTAATTTCACATTTCCAAGGCTTATCAACATCTATAGTAGTATCTTTAATAAATATTGACTCTAACGGTGCGGAATGTGGAATTGTCGTTGTTGATGTAATAATTTTATTATTCCAATTAATTTTTAGGTTGTATCTGAATCCTTCCTCTGAAAATGATGGATTAAATTCTAAAAAATTCGTAAAAATTGGAAGTCCAAAAATATCTAGTATTTCTTGATTTATAGTTAAATTAAGGCTGTCAATCTCAATATTATTTTCAATTTTGTAAACAACTACATCTGCTTCAGACACAAAAATATTAGAGAATGTATTTGAATCTAATGGGTCAAAATATCCTTGATTTTTAGATAAAATTAAGTATGGTGGAAATCCTGGTTCAATATGACCTTCTACAACTAACTTTTCGTCTGCTGCGTCTAATTCTAAAAATATTTCCTCTCTACATGAAAGGAGTCCTAAAAGTAAAAATAAAATATAATAGTTTTTCATTTTTTAAAAATTAAAGTTCCAAGTTATTGATGGTAGGATTGGAAAAATTGATACTTGATATGCTTTTGGGATTAAATTTCCGTTTTGTATATTACCATTTTCTCCTTCTATTGAGTCTTCTAGTCCTAAATATATGAAGTAAGGATTTTTTCGATTGTATAAATTATATACTGAAAAATTCCATGAAGAATTAAACTTTTTTGCTTTTTTAGGTTTGTAAGTTGCGCCAAAATCTAATCTGTGATAAGGAATCATTCTGTAACCATTTCTGGAAGTATATTCAGTGTAAATATTTCCATTAATTATATATCTTTCTGAAGGAAGAGTAATGGAATTTCCAGTAGCATAAACAAAAACACTGCTCAATTCCCATGAATCACTTATTTTATATGAGGAAGTTATCGATAAGTCGTGTCTTCTATCGTATTTAGCAGGATATGGATCCCCATTGTTAATTTCATCAAAAAATCTAGTAGTTTTTGATAGAGTATATCCAATCCAACCGGTCATTTTACCCTTATTTTTTTTAGTGAGAATTTCAATTCCATAAGAATCACCGTTTCCAAAAGTAAATGAATTGTCACTACTAGAGTTTGTGTTATCCTCAGGTAATATTCCTTCTTTATACTCAATTAAGTTATCCATTTCTTTGTAATATAACTCCATTGAAGTTTCAAACATATTATCACTAAAATTTTTAAAATAACCCGCAGCTAGTTGTTTGGAAAACTTTGGTTTTACAACATCAGAACTCGGGACCCATAGATCGGTAGGAAGACTTACAGATCCTGTAGAAGCAAGGTGAATATATTGATAATTTTCAGAATATGAAGCTTTTACTGAGGTGGTTGGATTTATTTTATATCTCATACTGAATCTTGGTTCTATATGACGGTAATGATTATTAGTGTCAAGTTTTAATTCATTTTGTAAAAATGATAATGGATTTATATCTCCACTGTGTTGAAAAGAGGAATATCTTAAACCAATATTTAATTTTAGCACATCATTAATTTCAAAGTCATCACTAATATATATGGCTGATTCATTTGAATATTGTTTAAATATTTCATCTGGACTAAATATTACCTCACCAGACCTACCAGTAGCATTACCTGGAGTAAATATATGATAAGTGAAATTAGTTCCAAATTTAATTTTATGTTTCTGATTTGGAATGTATAGAAAATCAGTTTTACTATTCCAGTCATTAATTCCAGAAAAAATTCTCAATTCAAAATCTGATTGTGCAATATTAAATTCAAACCTATAATCAGTAAATATTAAAGATGTGTTCATAAATAATTTCTCACTGAACAAATGGTTCCAACGAAGTGAAGTCGTAGCATTTCCCCAAGGTATTTCAATTCCAAAACCACTTTCACTATCAGAAAAGTTAAATACATCTCTTCCAAAATAGCCACTTAGAAATAATCTGTCTTTATCTGAGATTTTGTAATTAATTTTTGTTGTAAGATCATAAAAGTAGTACCCAGATCCAGAAAATGGATTTGGTTCTCCTGTATCAGGATTATCTTTATTTAAAAAAGGTTTAGAAAGTACATCCACATATGTTCTTCTTCCAGATACAATAAATGAACTTTTATTTTTTTCTAAAGGCCCCTGTAAAGTTAATCTTGAGGAAAGTAATCCAATTCCACCGTCTGCTTGAAATTTTTTGTTATTTCCATCTTTCATACTTATATCAATAACAGATGAAAGTCTTCCTCCATATTCTGCGGGCATACCGCCCTTAATAATATTCATATCTTTGATAG
The DNA here is from genome assembly GCA_913052655.1 of uncultured Flavobacteriales bacterium. Lineage (GTDB taxonomy): Bacteria > Bacteroidota > Bacteroidia > Flavobacteriales > BACL11. The sequence goes on from CAJXFN010000027.1 coordinate 10,621, forward strand.
CGTCTGCATTAAAAACTGAAAAAAAACCAAATAGGTGTGCGGCATTATAAACTACTGCTTCGTCTAATAAAACTAGATTTTGATCCGGGCCTCCTCCTCTAACATATAGTCCAGAATTTCCTTCTCCTCCATTAGAAATCCCTGGTAATAATTGAGCTGCTTTTAAAACATCAACTTCACCTAATATTGCGGGTATTGTTTTAACATTTTGTATTTTTAATTTTACTTGACTCATGTTAGTTTTTTCTATATTTTCATCTAAACGTTCACCAGCAATTTCGACTTCTTGTAATTGAGTCGAATTTTCTCTCATCGCAATATCTATTCTTAGATTTTTGTTTAAATTAATTTCTCTAACTTGAGTTTGTAATCCTATAAAAGAATATACAATATTGTATTTCCCTTTTGGTAGAGTAATTGAATAAAATCCATACTGATTTGTACTAAATCCTTTGTTACTCGATTGTTCATATACTGATACTCCAATCAAATTTTCACCATTAGATTCTTCCTGAACAAAACCGCTTATAGTATAGTTTTGCGAAAGTAATGAGTTAGAAAAAAAGAATATGAGGCTAAATAGAAAAATATATCTCATTAATTGATTTTGTTAAAATTTATTATTAATTAAATGCAAAGATACTAATTGTATAACTAAATAATTTAAAAATTATACAAAAATTATTTTTTGTTATTAATGATCTTAATTTTAAAATTATTGCAAAATTTTCTGTTATTTTAGTTTGATATTTTTTTTGTATTAAATAAACTTTTTATTTTAGCTTTATATTAAACAACTAAAAATAGAAATTATGATGAGATCTGGAAATCCAGCGTTAAACAAAAATACATTTAAGAGTCTTACAAATACAAGTGGACGTGTAATGACTCTAGATGGAGCTGTAAATAAAACAGCAATAAGTCTTACAATCCTTTTAGCAGCAGCTTATTACACTTATTCTCTTCCAATAGAAAGTGCATCCAATTTTGTGTGGCCAGGTCTGATTGGAGGTTTTGTTCTAGCACTTATAACAATATTTAAAAAGGAATGGTCTCCTGTAACAGTACCTATTTATGCTGTACTTGAAGGTCTAGCTTTAGGAGGAATTTCTTTGGTTTACGCTACCGCGTTTGAGCCTGGTATTGTGCCTAAAGCTATATTCCTTACTTTAGGAATCATGTTTTCTCTGTTATTTGCTTACAAAACTAAAGTAATAAAACCTACAGAAAACTTTAAGCTTGGCGTGTTTGCAGCAACAGGAGGTATTGCTATAGTATATTTAGTTAGTTTAGTAATGAGTTTTTTTGGTAATAGTGGAGGTTTAGCGATTATGGACCCCACCAACTCTTCCATGTTAAGTATAGGATTTTCTTTGTTTGTTGTAATTATAGCTTCATTAAACCTTGTAATGGATTTTGATTTTATTGAAGAGGCAGCTGAACAAGGAGCTCCAAAATATATGGAATGGTATGGCGCGTTTGGATTACTGGTTACTTTAGTGTGGTTGTATTTGGAAATTCTTCGATTACTCGCAAAATTAAGTTCAAGAGATTAAAAAAAGAGGGGATAATAAATCCCCTTTTTTATTTAGATCTTTTTCTTTCGTGTTCTTTAAGTAGAATTTTTCTTAATCTTAGATGATTTGGAGTGACTTCAACATACTCATCTGCTTGTATGTATTCTAAAGATTCTTCTAAACTAAATAAAAGAGGAGGGGATATTTTAACTTTATCATCGGCCCCGGCAGAACGCATATTGCTCATCTTTTTTGTTTTAGTTACATTTATGACCAAATCTTCTGCTCTAGTATTTTTACCTATAATCTGTCCCTCATAAATAGCCTGATTTGGTTCTACAAAAAAGGTTCCTCTATCTTGCATATTATTTAATGAATAAGGAATTGCGTTCCCTTGTTCCATGGATATTAGAGATCCATTTAGTCTTCCAGGAATTTCACCTTTATATGGTTGAAACTCCTTAAATCTGTGAGATATAATTGCCTCTCCAGAAGTTACTGTAAGAAGATAATTTCTTAAGCCTAAAATTCCCCTTGAAGGTATAGTAAACTCTAAATGCATTAAATCTCCTTTGGGTTCCATAATTGTCATTTCACCTTTTCTAATAGTAACTATCTCAATAGCTTTTCCACTAAGATTTTCAGTGATATCAATAGTTAACTCCTCAATAGGTTCGTGTTTTACTCCATCTATATTCTTAATAATTACCTGTGGTTGACCTATTTGTAGTTCGTATCCTTCCCTTCTCATAGTTTCAATCAATACAGAAAGATGTAAAACTCCTCTGCCAAAAACTCTAAAAGTATCTGCAGAATCTGTTTGATCTACTCTAAGTGCAAGATTCCTTTCTTCTTCTTTTTCAAGTCTTTCTTTTATCTGTCTTGAGGTAACAAATTTACCATCTTGACCAAAAAATGGAGAGTCATTAATGGTAAATGTCATGCTCATAGTTGGTTCATCAATTTTAATGGTTGGTAGAGCTTCTGGATTTTCAAAATCAGCTATACTATCTCCGATTTCAAAACCTTCAATACCAGTGATGGCGCAAATTTCTCCAGAGTTAACCTCTTGCATTTTTCTTTTTTCAAATCCATCAAAAACAAATACTTCCTTGATTTTTGCTTTTACTTTACTTCCGTCTCTTTTACATAGCATTATGTTTTGATTCTCTTTTACACTTCCTCTATGTACTTTTCCAATCGCAATTCTTCCAATAAAAGAAGAGTAGTCT